>CAVBPI010000013.1:10457-18207 GCA_963596955.1 bacterium
CCTCTGGAGGTGAGAATCGGCGGCGAGATTGACCAGATTATGAAGACGCGGGTCAATGACGGCGGTTTCTGCGACGGCGACGCTGTCGGAATCTATGTCGTGAACTATGAGAACGGGGCACCGGGAACGCTGCTCGTGAAGGGCAATCAGGCCGACAATGTCCGTTTTGTCTATGAAGAGGCCAAGAACCTCTGGACTCCTGACGAGCCGGTCTATTACAAGAACAGGAACACCCACGCCGACATCTACGGCTACTATCCCTACTCGTCCCCGACCAGCGCGGACGAGTTTTTCTTCGAGGTCGCCAAAGACCAGACAGCGGAAGCCGCACAGGGGGCTCTCTGCGCCTACGAGGCGAGCGACTTCCTCTGGGCAAAGTCAGCCGACATCACTCCTACCGAGGAGCAGATTAAACTGAACTTCAGGCACCTGATGGCATCGGTCACGGTTGAGCTTACGCCCGGCACCGGCTGGGAGGACGGAGAGTGGGACTCCCTCGAAAAGGAGGTTCTGGTCGCAAACACTGTCCGCAAGAGCCGCATCAACCTTCAGACAGGCTCCGTGACACCATCGGGAGACGCGCCTCTGGACGGGATTGTCCCGGTTCGCGAAGGTGCGGCGTCGTTCCGCGCGGTCGTTGTGCCCCAGACCATGACCGCCGGCACCGCGCTGCTGAACATAACCGTCGGAGGGGATTCTCGGGTCTATAAGAAGTCGGCCGACGTCGAATATGTTCAGGGAAAGAAGAACAGCCTCCTGCTGAAAGTTTCCAAGAAGGCGTCCGCCGCAGGAATCGAACTTGAACTTGTTTCCGAGAGCATCACTCCGTGGGAGAACGACAATGTGTCGCACGATGCCACGGCGAGGGAATATGTGATTGTGGATTGCCCTGAGGCCGGCAAGCTGGAGGAAATTCTTGCCGACAAGGACTATGCGAAAATCAAGAATCTCAAGGTGACGGGGAAGGTCAATCAGCTGGACTTTGATTTCATGAAAAACAAGATGACACTTTTGCAGTCGCTCAACATGAAGGAGGTTAAGATTGAGGCGTATAAGGCTTCTTCCAATGGTATCGAATATAAAGAAGATGAAATTCCAAGTGCTGCATTTTTTAACAAAAAGACATTAGTAAGATTTGTCTTTCCGAAGAATCTTGTAACGATTTCTTCTTTTGCCTTTTCTGGAACCAATCTTTCTGGTTCATTGATAATTCCAGAAGGAGTTACGAGTATTGGTTATCGTTCATTTGAATTTCTATCTACCTTAAATGGAAGTTTGGAATTACCTAGTACACTTGAAAGAATATATGGTTATGCTTTTGCTCATTGCCAGTCGTTGAATGGGAAACTGAACTTACCTACCAATCTCAAGTACATTGGAGATGTCGCATTTTCTTATTGCAGTTCGCTAACTGGTAATCTTGTGCTACCTAATGAATTGGAGCATATCGATGAGAATTCTTTTACAGGCTGCGCTGGCTTCACTGGCTCTCTGGAGATACCTCACAAGGTTACAAACATTCCGACATCAGCATTTGCAGAATGTTCCGGTTTGAATGGATACTTGTCACTTAATGGAAATATTACTAATATTGACGATTTTGCATTTGCTGACTGCAAATTCAAAGGTTCATTAAATTTGCCACCATCTCTTTTGACAATTGGAAGACAGGCTTTTGCCAGAAATAGTTTTTCCGGTAAACTTGTTATTCCAGAATCTGTCGTTGCAATTGGCTCCGAAGCTTTTTCTAATTGTGCGCGTTTGACTGGTATTGTCGAACTTCCTAAAGATATAGTTGGCATTCCTAGCGGACTGTTCAGTAATTGTTCATCATTGGAGGGTGTTGTGATTCCTAAATATGTGGAATCTATCGGGAACAATGCATTCAGCAATTGCACTCAGCTAAACTCGATAACTTGTTTGGCTCAAGAACCTCCGACAATCGCCGCAACAGCATTCAGCGGCGTTGCAAAAGACAACTTCACCGTCGAAGTTCCGGAATCCGCGGTCAAGTCCTATCAGACAGCGCCGAATTGGAAGGAATTCAAGCGCTTCGCCGCCCACCGCGAGTTCTCCATAAGCCGCAGCCTCTTCCGCACGCTGAACGCAAGCGACAGCAAGACGCTGCTTCTCCGCGCACAGTCGGGAGCAAACTGGAGCATCGAGAGCAAGCCCGACTGGGTGACAGTCACTCCGTCCTCAGGCACGGGAAAGACGGATGTCACGATAAGCGTCGATGAGCTTGCCAGAGGAGCGGGCAATCGCAGTGGCGAGGTCGTGTTCCTCCTTGACGGCAAGGACTACCGAAGCCGGACAACCGTCGAACAGTACGACTATGCCTATGGCGACGGAGATGTCATCAAGGTTCAGTCCGCGACAAAGGGCAACGGCGTGAACCTCGTATTCATGGGCGACTGCTATGATGCAAAGGACATAGCCGAGGGCAACTATGTGGATAATATCAACGAAGCGATAGGCCATTTCTTTGACATAGAGCCGTACAAGGGCTATCGCGACTGGTTCAATGTCTATACTGTCGTGGGGATGTCCGCCGACAGCGGCGTGGGTGATGTGAACACCATCCGTGAGGCACGCTTCGGCTCGCAATACACCATCGGTGCCGGCGTCGCCCCTAATCAAAGCAGCTGCTTCAAGTACGCTCTCAAGGCCGACCCGAACATGAAACTGTCAGAGACTCTTGTCACTCTCGTTCTCAACACGAAGGATTATGGGGGAATTACTTATATGTACGGTGACGGCTCAGCGATTGCCGTCTGCCCTATGAGCGATGACGAGTACCCTTACGACTTCCGCGGAATCGTCCAGCACGAGGCAGGCGGACACGGCTTCGGCAAGCTTGCGGACGAGTACATCTACCACAATGCGTTCATCCAAAGCTGTAATTGCACCTGCTGCAATCATGTCAAGGAATTCCTTGCTTCAAAGTCTCACGGCTGGTTCGATAACCTTTCCCTCTCAGGAAGCTACAGCGATGTACCGTGGGCGCATCTGCTCTATGATGAGCTTTACCAGAACACTACGGATGTCTATGAGGGCGGCTACTTCCACACTCGCGGTGTGTTCCGCAGCGAGCCTAACAGCTGCATGAACAACAACATCCCTTACTTCTCGTCAATTTCGCGCGAATCCATAGTCCGCCGTCTGATGCGCTATGCCGGAGCCACATTCTCGTTTAACGAGTTCAAGGCAAACGACGCCGAGATGTATTCGACGGCGACCAAGGCAAGGGCTGCCGCGAAGAAATCCTTCAAGGTCGAGCCTATGTTCCCGGTTGGCAGTCAGGGCAAGCAGCGCGAGCCTGTGTATATGGGTGAACACCCTGTTCTTGAGTAACAAATAATGACATAAGAATATGAAACACATTCAATCAAAGATAAGATTTGCAGCCGTCGGCATCATGCTCGGCATCCTTGCCATCGCTACATCAGGCTGCGACAAGGCGCAGGCCGATGTCCCTGAGGCTGAGAATCCTTCGCTGATGCGCTTCGAGATGCAGTACCCGTCCGGGATCGCGACGAGGGCGACGGCAACCGAGTTCGAGACAGGAGACGAGATAGGAGTCTATGTCACGGAGTATTCCGGCGGGAATGCGCTTCCCGTCCAGATTTCCGGCAACCGCGCGAACAATGTCTCTCTGACTTTCGACGGCGACAAGTGGAATCCGGCGAAGAAACTCTATTGGCCCGAGACCGAGGGCGAGAAGGTCGATGTCATCGCCTACTATCCCTACATGAACCCGACCACGGTTGATGAGCAGCCGTTCTCCGTCGCCCTCGACCAGACCACTGAAGGCGGAGACGGAAAACTCGGCGGCTATGAGGCGAGCGATTTCCTCTGGGCCAAGGTCAGCGGCGCTGTGCAGAACGGCTCCGAACCGGTGACGATGAAATTCGCCCATCGCTGCTCAAAACTGACAATCAAGCTGATAAAGGGCGCGGATTACGAGGGTGACCTTCCTGACAACGCGCAGATGTACATCCATAACACCGTGACCCAAGGAACGATAGATTTCAATTCCGGCTTCGTGACCAAGTACCTCTTCGGCGAGCCCGAGACCATTCACGCCCGCAAGGTGGACGACGCGACCTATGAGGCAATCATCATCCCTCAGCAGGTCACGACCCGCCGCCCGTTCGTGGAGATGATTGTAGGCAAGGTTTCCTACCTCGTCGAGGACACCTTCAACTTCAAGCCGGGCCTCCACTACACCTATTCCCTGACCCTCAACACCAGCACCACCCAAATCGGCGTCTCCATAGGCGCCGGCACAGGCGACTGGGACTGATTCTGACCTTCACTCTATAAACAACCCAAGGCTGCGGAGCCAACCCTCCGCAGCCTTTTTCGGTTACAGAGAAATGGCTACGAAAATCTGTCTTTTGAAAATTATCTGTCAAAAATTGCCGGATTTTGACAGATGGCAAGTTTTCTGTCAAGCTTTCTTAATTCTTCGTCACATACGTGCGGCCATGCCAAAAGGCGGCAGATGTCCCAAGAAATGGCGAAATGCCCCAAGAAACAAGAAAAAATGTCACCAGAAATGGTAAAATGTCCCAAGAAATAGCATGGAAAACCTTGACAATAATCGCGGATTAGTGTAATTTTGCAGCTGGACTTAATCGCGGATAGGTGTAAAATTCGAATTTCAATAATCGCGGATAGGTGCAAAATTGAGGGTTTAATAATCGCGGATAGGTGTAAAAGAGATGAAAAGAAAGGCATACGACCATCTTCTGAAATGGAAAGAAGAAAAGAATGGCGAAAGCGCTGTTCTCATCAACGGTGCGAGGCGCGTAGGAAAAAGCTACATCGCCAAGGAGTTCGCACGGAACGAATACAGGAGCTACATTCTGATTGACTTCAACAAAGTAGGGAATGATGTCAAGTCACTCTTCGACACCTACTTGGACGACCTGGACACATTCTTCATGTATCTGAGCAGCTATGCCAACACCACGCTCCACCCGCGCGAGTCAGTAATAATCTTCGACGAGGTGCAGCTCTATCCGAGGGCGCGTGCGGCAATCAAATATCTGGTGGAAGACGGGCGTTACGACTACATAGAGACAGGGTCTCTGGTCTCCATCAAGAAAAATGTGGAAAACATCATGATACCGTCAGAAGAGGAGGAGATTCTGATGTTTCCCATGGACTTTGAGGAATTTCTCTGGGCTATGGACAACGAGACGCTCATGCCCCTTATTCGCAGGAATTTCGAGACCCGGCATGAGATGGGGCAGGTGATGCACCGCAAGGCGATGGACTATTTCAGGCAGTATCTGATTGTCGGCGGGATGCCGCAGGCTGTTGCGAAATATGCGGAGACGCGGGATTTCAGGAAAGTGGATCACATAAAGCGTCAGATTCTGACGCTCTATCGCAATGACATACAGAAATATGCCTCCTCATACGCGCCAAAGGTTACCAAGGTCTTTGACACCATTCCTTCTCAGCTCCAGAGACACGAGAAGAAATTTATGCTGAAGGCTCTCACCGAAGGCGCAAGGATGCGGGATTATGAGACCTCGTTTTTCTGGCTGTCCGATGCGATGATTGTGAATATGGCCTACAATACTACAGAACCCAGCATCGGACTCGGTCTGAATGCCGACGACACCACGCTGAAATGCTATATGGCCGACACAGGCCTGCTTATAAGCCATGCATTCAATGAAAACACCATTGTTTCCGAAAACCTGTATAACAGGCTTCTTACGGACAAGTTGGAGTTTAACGGCGGTATGGTGATTGAAAACATCGCGGCTCAGATGCTTCGTTCCGCCGGGCATAAGCTATATTTCTTTTCCAAATATAATAAGGACGATGCGTCAGAAAGGATGGAACTGGACTTTCTGATTGCCAAGGACACCATCACTGCGAAACATAACATTTCACCGATAGAAGTGAAATCCACAAGCAGATACACTCTCTCGTCGCTCAAAAAATGCATTGAAAAGTACGGTGACTACCTTTCTGTCCCATATGTGCTGCACACGGCCGACCTGAAGTCCGATGGTGGAATTGTCTATCTGCCTCTGTATATGACCGGGCTTCTGTAGCCGTCAGCTGGCGACGGCCTGTTCGTCTGTAGGAATGCCTTTGCGGAGAAGCGCCCAGGCGGAGGCGAGGTAGCCGAGGAGGAGGACGGTGTGGACTCCGAGCTTCCACCAGAGGAGGTGGCGGTCGGTGTCCCAGCCGGCGAAGTGGAAAAGCTGGGTGTCAATCAGGGTCGCGACGCCGTAGAAGAGGAACATCAGGGCGAGGGTGCCGAGGATGCGGCCCCAGCGGTAGGGAATCGGCCAGTGTTTCTGCCCGAGGACGGCGCTGAGGACGAACATCGTCACATAGCTGGCAAGATGTCCGAAGGCCGCGGCCCAGTAGGAATATTTCGGCATGAAGACGAGATTGACGACGATTGTCACGACAAGTCCCGCCGATGTAATCCAGATTGCCATGTTCGTCTTGCCGGAGAGCTTATACCACATCGACACGTTGAAGAGCATCCCTAAAATCATGTAGGAGAAGAGCATTATCGGAACCACGCCGACCCCGCTGCGGAAATCGCGCCCGAGAAGCAGCGAGATGATGTCTATATAATATATGACACCGAGAAACACGAGTCCGCAGAACGCAGTGAAGAGCTCCATGACCCTCGCGTAGAGTTCCTTGCTGCCCCGGTCCTTCGCCCGCTGGAAAAAGAACGGTTCGGCCGCGAAACGGAACATCTGGATGAAGAGGTTCATGATGACCGCAAGCTTCACCGCCGCCTGAAACACGCCGAGGCTCGACTGCCACTGCTCCGCGTTAGTGTCGAGGAAACGGAAGAGTATGCGGTCGAGAAAGTCGTTGACTATTCCCGGGAGAGCCGCGACCATCAGAGGGAGGGAATATGCGAGCATCTGCCTGAGCAGCCGTCCGTCGAACTCGAAGTTCAGGCGTATGAGGTCCGGAATGAAAAGCAGCGCACAGACTATGCAGCTGAGGAAAATCGCGAAAATCACATAGCTGAAGTCGGGAGTCGGGCTTATGAAATGCAGCAGCCACACGTCGGAAGGGGTGAGCTGCGAGACCTCGACCCCGAGAGCGGCCGCCCGGCGGGAACAGAAGGACACGAACGGAAAGAAAAGCAGGATGTTCGCGCCCGTCTCCACCAGAATCTTCACGGTCTTGAACACGGCAAACTTGACGGCGCGGTGCTCCTGACGGAGTTTCGCGAAGAGGATGGCCGTGATGCTGTCCAGAGCGAGTATGCCTCCCATATACATCATGCAGCTCCCGTAGCCGTCGTAGCCAAGAAGATGCGCGAGCGGCTTCGCGAAGACAATCATGAGCGCGAGGAAGGCGAAGCTCACGGCGCTGACCATCGCGAGGGCGCTCGAATACACCATGTTCGGCTGCGCTCCCTCCTTGTTGGCGAAACGGAAGCACCCGGTCTCCAGCCCCATGACGAGAACCACCTGAAGCACGGCTATGTAGGCCATGAACTCGGTCACCACGCCATAGTTCGCAGTGGTGAGCAGCCTCGTGTAGAACGGGACAAAGAGGAAGTTTATTATGCGGGCGAGTATAGTGCTCAGCCCATAGACGGCGGTCTCCCCCGCCAGCTGTTTCAGAGGATTTTTTGCCATTATGATATATACCTATATATAATATATAGCCGAAACATTCTTTTCATCGGCGCAAAATTAGTCAAAATTTATATATTTTTAACAAAACACCCCTGGCGATG
>CAVBPI010000013.1:18235-19831 GCA_963596955.1 bacterium
ATTTTTAACAAACCACCCCTTGCGATGAGACAGGATTTTTCTAACTTTGCACGTCAAAATCCGGAGGAGACATCCCTCCGCGCAAATCAGGAAACCATATATGAGAAGAACAGGTATCATCTTAGCGGCAGCCATAACTGTATGTTTATGCGCCGCCTCATGCGGCAATGGCAGACGCGCGAAGAAAGTTGCGGACGAACAGAAAGACAGTATAATTATGGTACAGAACAGCGAACCGGAATTCGACATCGTCACGACGGAAGGCACAATCCGCGTGAAACTCTACAGCAAGACCCCCAGGCACAGGGACAATTTCTGCAAGCTCGTGAGCGAGCACTACTATGACAGCCTGCTCTTCCACAGGGTCATCAACGGCTTCATGATTCAGACGGGAGACCCATACACCCGCGACAGTTCCAAGACCGAGCTCTACGGGCAGGGCGGTCCGGACTACACGATTCCGGCGGAGTTCGTCAGCGAATACTACCACAAGAAGGGAGCGCTCGCGGCCGCGCGTCGAGGGGATGTCGCCAATCCGCGCAAGTCTTCAAGCGGCTCTCAGTTCTACATAGTTCAGGACGAGATGAACTGCATCCACCTCGACGGGCAATACACCGTGTTCGGAGAGACAATCGACGGTCTGGACGTCATAGACAGGATTGCCGCCGCTCCGACGGACAGGAGGGACAGGCCGGTGAAGGACATTCGCATCATCACGATAAGGCCGGTCGAGACGCCGCAGGCCGTGGAGCAGTCCGACAGCGCCGGGGTTCAGATGGCCGACAGCCTCGCAAAAGCGGACAGCCCCACAGTTCAGACGGCCGACAGCCTCAAGGTCTGGAATGCAGAAAGCCTCACGGCGGAAACAAAAGTTGAAGACTAAGCGGCGGGAGGAAAGGAAATGACGAGAAAAATAATCTTTTTCGACGCCGATGACACGCTCTGGGAAAACGAGGGCTATTTCAGAAACGCTGAAAAGGAATTTGCCGGGCTCCTGAACAAGGACGCCGAGGCGGAAGCCATACAGCAGACTCTCTGGGAAAAGCAGGAGGCGAACATTCCCCTCTTCGGCTACGGTTCCAAGACCTATATGCTCGGAATGACCGACACTGCGGTCGAGCTGTGCGGAGGAAACCTGCGTGAGGAGATATATTATGGAATAAAGAAAATCATCACGGAACTGGCCTTCCACGAGCTCCATATAATAAAGGGAGTGGAGCGGACTCTTGAGACCGTGCGCGGAATGGGCTGGGAGATGGCCGTGGCGACGAAGGGCGACCTGACGGAGCAGATGGGCAAGTACCGCCAGTGCGGGCTCGACGGCTACTTCCACCACATCGAGGTGCTGGAGAACAAGGACAGGAGGAACTATCTCGAACTCTGCCGCAAGTTCGACCTCTCCCCCGAAGAGCTGGTGATGGTCGGCAACTCGGTCAAGTCGGACATCGTCCCGGTGATTGAAATCGGAGGCCGCGCGATTCACGTCCCGCACGAGATGGTCTGGGCGCACGAGTTCGCCGAGATGCCAAACTCCGACAGGGTCTTTGAAGTCGAGTCAATCACAGATGTGCCCCGCATCATCAGCCATTTCTGAAA
>CAVBPI010000014.1:0-18491 GCA_963596955.1 bacterium
GTAGGACGGGGAGCTGAACCCGACCTTGTAGGCAACCTCGGAGATGTTCAGATTGGTCTCGGACAGAAGCGAGGCGGCGATTTTCAGACGAAGCTCACACACGAACGCGCTCGGGGAAAGACCGGTCATGGACTTGATTTTCCTGTAGAGCTGCGTCCGGCTCAGGTGCATGCTCCGCCCGAAGCCCTCGATGCTGAGGTTCTCATCGGAGAGGTGGTCCTTGACATAGTCGTAGGCACGGGAAAGGAAATATCTGTCCGTATGGTTCATCTCCCCGTCGGAGAGTTCGACGCTGAACTCCTTGAGAAACATTTCCTTCAGATGCACGCGGTTTTCAATCAGCGAGTCGATTCTGGTCTTGAGAAGACGGATGTCGAACGGCTTGGTGACATAGTCGTCAGCGCCTGCGCGCAGCCCCTCGCGGGTCTGTTCGACCGAGGTCCGCGCCGTGAGCAGAATCACCGGAATCCGTGATGTTTCAGGCTTGGCCTTCAGACGGCGGAGGAGTTCCAGTCCGTCCATCACGGGCATTATTATGTCACAGACGACAAGGTCAGGAAGCCACTCGAAGGCCTTTGCCAGCGCTACGGCCCCGTTTTCCGCCTCGGCGATTTCGTATTCACCGCGCAGGCAGTCGGAAATGTAGGCCCGGATGTCCTGATTGTCATCTGCAATCAGAATCCTGTGCTTTCGGGCGACGTCAGGCAATGCCGCAAGGGCGCTTTTCGCCTCATTATCAGCAGTTTCCGAAACTTCACCGGAAGCCGTCTCCAAAGAAGCCGAACCATCGTTTTCTTCCACGGCCGCCGCACTGCGCTCGGGCAGAAGGATGCGGAAAGAAGCCCCGTGGTCGGGAAGATTCTCCGCCCAGATTACTCCCCCGTGCATTTCCACGATGCTCTTTGTCAGGTGAAGGCCTATCCCGGTTCCGTACAGGTCGCCGTTCCTGCGCTCATCGACACGATAGAACGGGGCAAAAATCCTGTCAAGGTCGCTCTCGGGTATGCCTCTTCCGGAATCGTTCACCTCAACGAGCACGGCCGGACCGGAAAAGCCCTCCGGACAGCGCCGAGCAAGAGGCTCGGGAAGAGCCCCGGCGCCGAAGCGGGAAACGGAGATGAGGATTTCCCCGCCTTCCGGAGTGTTCTTCACGGCGTTGGAGAGCAGGTTGAAGAAAACCTTCTCCATCAGGAAGCGGTCGAAGTTCAAACAGAGCGACGGCTCCTTGCTGCTGACTGACAGGGAAATGCCCCTTGCCTTGGTCTGCTCGCTGAAGATGACCGCCATCTCTTCCGCAAAGCCGACAATGTCGGCCTGCCGCGCCCGCAGCGTCATCTGGCCGGAGTCCTGACGGCGGAAATCCATCAGCTGGTTCACGAGGGTCAGTATGCGGTCGGCGTTGGCCTGTATGAGACTCAGAGACTTGCGCAGCGGAGCCGGAAGGCTCTCGTCCAGAAGGATGCCGCGAAGAGGGTCGATGATGAGCGTCAGAGGAGTGCGCAGCTCGTGCGAGAAATTGGTGAACACGTTCATCTGCTCGCGGTGCATCCGCTCCTTTGTCTCCTGTTCAAGTTCACGGACATGAAGCTCGTTCCGCCTCCGGAGCCGTGCAGCCGCATACCATGCAGCAATGGCGGCCGCCCCGAGCGAGAAAAGCGCGTAGAGAAGCCAGGCCCACCAGCGTTTCCAAGGCGGAGGGAGTATCCTTATGGAGAGTTCTGTCCCCGATACTTCGGACAAGACCCCGTCACAAACCGCCCTGACACGGAAGACATAGTCCCCGGCGGGGAGGTTAGTGTAGGTGGCGCGGCGCTCGTGCGCGGGAACGCTCCAGTCGCGGTCGTAGCCCTCAAGGATGAAAGAGTAGCTGTTGTTCCTTGCATTGACATAGTTCAGGGCTGCGAACTCGACCGTGAAGTCGGCCTGTCTGTAACCCAGTTCCAGCCTGTCAAGATAGGGCACGGTGCTTTCAATGCGGCTGTCCCCGTCCGAGGGGTGCAGTCTTCTGTCCCCGGCAATCACGGAGAGGATGGCCACAGGAGACTTTTCGCAGGTCATGGTAACCGTCTCCGGCTGATACTCGGCGATGCCGTTGCTGCCGCCGAACCACAGATGTCCGCAAGAGCTGCGGAGGCCGGACTTGAGGTTAAGCGTCTCTATCGGGAAATTGCCCTTGGAGAAGCTGTATTCGCGGAAAGTCCCCGACTCGGGCTCATAGACCGAAATCCCGGCCACGGTTCCAACCCAGACCTTCCCCGAGCCGTCCTCCACAATGCTGCACACATTGTCGTTCATAAGGCCGCTGCCCGAATCATACACGGCAAGTTCCCCTGTTTCGGGGTTGCAGACATTCACTCCCCCGCCGTAGGTTCCGACCCACATCATCCCGCGCGAATCCTCGGTTATGCAGCTGACGGAATTCGATGAAAGCCGCGAGTTTCCGACGGAAAAATGCCGCGCCGGACCTTCCGCGGGCTTCACCATAATCCCGGAAGATATGCTTCCGAACCAGAGTTCACCGTTTTTCCGTTCGCAGATTGCCCGAATCCACGGAAAGTCATGACTGCCGGACGAAGTCCATGAACCGGCCTCAAACTCCGCGGCATGACGCTCGAACACACGGCCGCCCGCCTTCCTGCAGTAGAGTCCCACATCGGAGTTCGAGCCGACCCAGAGATTGCCGCGGGAATCCTCGAAAATCTCGTTGATAATGCTGTTGCCGAGTCCCTCGTCCGAGCCGTAGTGGCCGACAGTCGCGCCCGTGCGCGGATTGAAAAGCAGGATGCCGCCGGCGTATGTTCCCACCCACAGCAGTCCGTTTCTGTCCGCGCAGAGGGCACGCACCGTATTCCACGCCGACTCAGACGCCCCGCCGCGCCTCATATTATAAAAGGTATATTCCCTCTTATCGGGAGCCCACCTTCCGAGCCCGCCGCCTTCCGTCCCCGTCCAGATGTCGCCGTCAATCTCAACCATCGGGCCGACGTAGCCGTAGTCCTTTCCTGTCTCTAATTTCGGGTCTATGAGCCTGAACTGCCCGAGCGCCGGATGATAGAGGCTTATGCCCCCTCCGTGCGTTCCCAGCCACACCGCGCCAGACCCGTCGGCGTACATACAGTTAATTATATTATAGCTCAGCGTTCCGGGGACATCGTTGTGCCGTTTGCAGTAGCTCCAGAGTCCCGTTTCCGGGGAATATATGCTCAGCCCGTCAGAGGTTCCAACCCACATTCTCCCCTGCCCGTCCTCGGAAAAGCAGCGAATCTGGTTGCTGTTCGGCGACTTGCCGTCATTTCCGGCCTCAACTTTAAGGAATATGTCCCGCCGACGGTCATAGATGTTCACCCCGTGCTCCCATGTCCCGACCCAAAGGGCTCCGCGTATGTCCTCGTGCAGGCAGCAGACATGATTCGAGCTTATGCTGCACGGGTCGGAGGGGTCGTGGGCATAGCGGACGCACCATGCCGTCTCCGGGTCGAAGGAAACCAGCCCCGCGTCACGGGTCGCGAGCCAGAGTATGCCCCGGCGGTCTTCAAGTATGTCATAGATTCGCGTGCCTTCAAGCAGTCCGCCGCAGTCGTAGGAGACGAACGAATCAGAGACGGCATCGTAGCGGTTGAGCGCGCCATCGACCCCGACCCAAAGCCTTCCGCGGCTGTCAACAAGCATCGACTTGACATAGTCGCCGCTGATGCTTCCCGCAAGGCTGTCGCGACTGTGATAACGCCGGAAAAGATCCGTGCGCGGGTCGAAGCGGCAGAGTCCGCTGCCGGTGCCGAGCCACAGGAATCCGTCCGGGTCCTCGGCAATGCAGTTAACGAGATTGCCCCCGAGAGAAAGCGAGTCGGAGGGATTGTGCTTATAGCGGACGAAGCCGTAGCCGTCCCAGCGGTTCAGCCCGCCGCTCGTCCCGACCCATACAAAGCCCCGGCTGTCCTTGGTGATGCTGTGGACAAAACCCTGGGAAAGCCCGTCCTTTACCGAAATTTCAGAAAAGAAGAGTTCCCTGTCCTCCGACGCATCGCGTGCGGCCCTCACCTCCCGAGGAAGCAACGAGAGGAAAAGAAGAAGGCAAATTTTTGCGAAATCATGTCTCATGACTGCAAATATAGCCAAACGAAGCGAAAGTTTGCAGCCGATTCAGCGCCCTCCGCGCAACATAAGTGAAATTATGCGGTCCGCGAAGGCAAATGTATCATAAATGAAAGTGATTTCGGAATAAGTTCAAGCGCATTTCAGGACGAACCGATAATTTTGCAGCGTTCGATAGACTGCATCAAGGCAAGTATCGAAAGAACCATCAGGAAAACACGACAATAACTTTCAAAAAAAGATTTCAAGATGAACGTAAAGATGTTTCTGCCGACGGCGGCATTGGCTTTAGTCCTCGCATCCTGCGCGAAGGGCACGGATGTGCCGTCCTCAGGGCAGCCGGAGGAGATTAGCATACTCGTGACGGCTCCGGTCACAAAAACCACATTCTCGGACAAGGACAGGAAACTGACTTGGGAGGCGACCGACATCCTCCATGTCTATGACGAGAACGGGGAGATGAAGGACTTTGTGCCTGTAGTCACGGCCGGGCAGACAGGAAGCGCCGGCGAAAACGGGCAGGACGGAAGTGCGTCCGGAATGAAGTTCACCTGCCGCGAATGGACAAAGGGAAGGACGCCTATTCTCGCGCTCTATTGCGGAGCGGCGGCAGCGCCCGAATCGGCAGATGCGGCAACAGGCAGTTTCAGCGCGGAGATTCCCGCGGTGCAGACAGCGGAAGCGGGGAACTGCATGGACAGCGATGCGGCGCTGCTCGCAGGAGAAATTGTCCCGGTCACGGCAGAAAGCGGAGGAGGATATGCCGTGGAGATGAAGAATATCTGCGGATTCGTGCGCTTCGAAATCGCGAACGCCGACCCTGCGCTTGAGGCGATTGCGATGAGCGACGAAGAAGGAAAGGACATTGCCGGCAATGTCACGGTCGCAATGAAAGAGGGTATCCCCTATTGCACCGCCACCGAGGGAAGAAAGAGCGTGACGTTCAGACAGACGGCCGCAAAGACTCAGAATGAAGCGAATATCCAGAGAGCAACGGCTATTCAGGATGCGACGAAGATTCAGGACGGGGCATATTATCTCTGTCTGCTTCCGGGACAGGAAATCACCCCTGTCGTTACATTCACCCTAAGCGGAGGGAAGCAGGCCTCATACACCCATCCGGAGAAGGTAGCCGTAAGCCGCGGCGGTATAACGGCCCTCGGCATCATCGACGGTTCGATTGTCTTTGACAAGCCTTATACCCTCACGCTCGACTTCCTCAACTGGAACGAGACCATCGCGTGGCCTTCAGGATCGGCAATCGATGCCAAGAGCAAAGTGCGGGAGTTCTACACCAAGGCCGGGCATCTGATAGAAAGCTCGGTTCCGCTCGGAAGAACGGCAGCCTACGGGCTCTATTCGTTCTCGGAAGTGAAGGCAGGAAGCGGAATATCACTCCCGGCGGTTCCGGGGATGCGCCTTGTCAGGGTGGCCGCGAACCTCGGAGGAATGCCGTCGAAGGGCTACCCGAACAATTCCGGTGCGCCTTTCATAGCCGCCGGGGACGGGACTGTAGTCAAGGGCGGCGAGGCTGCTGAGAATGCTCAGTTCGTGATTCCTGAGCAGGGAGAAAGCGAACCGGATTCGGAGCCATACATCTGGAATCTGTCCGGAACTAAGGAGGAGACCGCCTACAGGCTTATGTTCACCGAAGACGTGCAGTCCTTCGGTCTCCAGTCGCTCACGCTGTCCTACATCGGGGAGCAGTTCGACGACATCAGCGGTGTAATCACCGCGGACGGAAGCAGTCCTGCATCAAGGCAGATGACCATGAACGGAAGCTTCACTACTGTCGGAGGTATGTTCACCAACGCCTTCTGCGGATTCCGCTACCGGGCAGCCGGAACGGAGCAATGGAACTATGTCGCTGTCAATGAGCACAGCGGAGGACAGTTCAGCACGACGGTCTCAGGCCTTCAGAGCGGTGATTATGAATACTGCGCCTGCGCCGGTCTCGGTGACGCCGAGGCTCTGCGCCGCTACGGGGTGCCTAAGACAGTCCATGTCACCGGAGAGTCCGTCACGCTTGCCGCGATTGACTTCTCCACGACGGAACTTCCAGCGCAGGCAGACGGCGCGACCGGAGAGCTCGTAATCACAGGCAGCGACGGCTACACCTACACCGTCTCGGGCCAGATCATAGAGGGGAAAGGCAATGTCGTATATTACAAGAACAAGAATGCCCTCTATTTCAATCGCGTGAACAACGGAGATACCGTTGACGGCAACGCCTGCGGATTCATCGAACTCCCGGCGCCTGAAGGCCATGTCCTCAAGTCGATTGAAATCACCGACACGGGCAGCAACAAGACCTACAGGGTCTATGACAACAGGAAATCCGTCTATGAATCCGGCGACAAGGCCCATCTTGGAAGCGTCACGAATAACAAGTCCGTCGGGAAATCGACGCTGAAAGTCAGCGGAGCCGAGGCGGGAAAGACATATTATCTGTGCTGTCCGATATTCTCCTATGTCAGCGGAATAACAGTAACATACGAAAAATAAGAAACATAAAAGCCACATACATATCATGAAAAGCGAAAAATCTAAAAAGTACGCCGCTCCGGAAATATGCGTCGGAGCCGTGATGAACGAAAACGGGTTCGCGTCGAGCACTGGAGCCGAGGGCGAGGCCGCGGGAATCAGCAAATGGAATGACTATAATGAATTTTAATGGAGAGACTGAACTATGAATACGTATGGAATCATATTGACGGGCTTATGCTGCACTGCGCTGCTTGCCTGCACGAAAACGATTGACGCGGGCTCTGAAAAATCCGGGAAAATCAGGGTGAGGATTGAGGCGGAAATGAATGAACTGCCCTCCACGAGAACGTTCATAGAGGATGAGGAGGCAGGAAAAGTGGGATGGAATGCGACCGGAGAGGTGGTGAAAGTCATCGAGTCTTACGATAAGGACTCCGGGGAGCACATTGCGGTCGATACCGACGGATACAGCCTCGACGGGGATAAGGCGACGTTCAGCTTCACGATGACCCCGAATCTCGAAAAGGCCATAAGGTACTACACAGCCGTGTATCCGAGCACGGCATACAATCCGGCATCAAACAGCACGGCGGGAAGTTTCCGTCTGACGCTGCCCTCGTCTCAGACTCCTGCTCAAAACAGCTGGGACCCCAAGGCGGACCTGATGCGCTCGCAGGCCACAAGCACGGAACTCGCTGACAGTCCGACGCTTCCGCTGATTTTCACGAGAATAGTCTCCGTCAACAAGATGATGCTCAGGGGACTCACCGCCGGAGAGAAGATTTCCGCAGTCACTGTCACCGCCAGCAAGGCGCTTGCAGGAAACTGTACCACGAATCTGACAGGGAGTTACGTCAAGACCTCAACCGCAGTCGAAAAGACCGTCACGCTCAACCTATCTGGTCGCGAAGTTCCCGAATCGGGAGAACTGGTCTGCTGGTTCACGAGCTACCCTGCCGCTTTCGGGGAGGGCGACACGATGACCGTCACCGCCGCCACAGACGAGGGCTGCACCTACACCAAGGAGATTGCCTTCTCAGCGGACAGAACTCTCGAATTTAAGGGCGGCGAGGGCACTCGCTTCTCCGTTTCGGGGTGGACAAAGATGCTCAGGACATCCGTTGATTTCACTACCGCGGAACTGCCTGCACAAAGTGATGCGGCAACCGACGAACTGTCCGTAACCGATAGCAACGGATATGTGTTCAAGGTTTCCGGACAGATTTTCGATGGAATCGGGAATGTAATTTATTACAAAAGGGATAACGCGCTTTATTTTGCGAAAAGCGAGAACGCGGTAAACGCCAATGCCTGCGGGTTCGTTGAACTCCCTGCTCCTAAGGGCTACACACTTAAAACTGTCATAATCAATGATGTGAAGAGTTCCAAGACATATAGAGTCTATGACAACAAAAAATCAATATATGAATACAGCAACAATGAATACCTCGGAACTAAACAAAATGACAAGAGCGGAAATGCCACACTGACAGTCAAGAATGCCGAAGAGGGCAAGAAGTATTGGCTCTGCTGCCCGGTATTCACATATGTCAGAACTCTTGAAGTCATATATGAATAAGTTCATGTAATTCGTAATATCGTGAGATACGGCAATTTATACAGAGCAATTATTATCGCTTCCATAGTCTCCGCCATAGCCGGCACAGGAGAACTCCGGGCACAGACCGTGACGCAGGACAGTTTCGACGAGGCTGCGGTGATGACGGGACAATCCCCTGCGGAACTCCTGCGCGGTCAGATCTCCGGCGTGCTCGTGGGAGCACATTCCGGCAATCCCAACGAAATGCTGAATGTCTCCGTCCGCGGGCTCAATTCCCTGCGCGGGGACAACCAGCCGCTCTGGATTATTGACGGGGCAGTGCTCGGGAACGCGCCGCTGCGAAACAGCGACGCATACTCCTACCTTGAGACGCTTGACCCGCTGGCATTCATCAGCCCGTATGACATCTGCACCATCGAGGTTCTGAAGGACGCGAGCGCGACGGCGCTCTACGGGGCGAGGGGCGCGAACGGAGTGATAGTCATCAGCACGCTGCGGGCAAATGGCGGCGACCATGAGAGCAGGCTGCGGTGGAGCTCGAACATGATCTGGGACGGCCGGCTCGCCCACAACCACTATCTGAGCACCGCCGGCGAACGTAACCGCTTCTGCTACAACATCTCCGGAACCTACCGCAACAGCGGAGGCGTGCTCGGGAGGAACGGCAGTGACAGGGCGGGGCTGAAGCTGAACTTCGGCTCGCGTTCAAGCTCAGTTTTCCAGTTCGGGATGAACTCGCTGTTCAGTCTCGGAAAATCATCGAACCCGGCGGCCACGGCGGCCTTCGGAGACGGCTCGATGACAATGGCAATGAGAAATCCTGAACTCTCTGAAAAATTCTCGGGAGGATTCTCAGAAGGATTCACGGGAAAATTCTCGGAAGAAGACTGGCTCGCCGACCATGACGACGACAGCAAGGAGTACCGCAGCGTCAGCTCGGCATACCTCCGCCTGAACCTCGCCAAAGTCCTCAGCTGGGAGACGAGCGTCGGAGCCGACTTCAGGAACAGCAACAGGTATGTCTGGGACGGCGACCGCACGCCCAAGGGAAGCGCCATGAACGGAGCCGCGTCCATCATAAACCACACCCTATTCAACTACAATGCCCTCTCCACGCTGAACTACAGCCAGTTTGTCGCAATCCATCACCGCCTGAGCGCGTCTCTCGGAGCGGAGGTCTTCGGCAACAGCAATGTCTCAAACACGATGAACGGCACCGACTTCTTCTCCAAGGCACTGAGAGCCAAAGGGCTGAGCCTGATGAAGAGTGACGTGACGCTGCACAAGTTCAGCAGTGCGGAGTTCCACTGGGGAACATTCGCGACCCTTGACTACAGTTACAGGGACATCGTCGGCGCCGAGGCGGCCGTCAGAGCGGACTTCAGCATGAAATACGGCAATGCTCCGCAATGGTTTCCGTCAGGGAAACTGTGGTGGAATATAGTCCCGCAACTGAAGATTGAGGGAGGATATGGAATTGCGGGAAAGGAACTGTATGTCCCATACGAACTTACGGGAAATTATCTCACGGGAACATGGCCGGAGGTCGATGCGGACACGGCCGTCTGGTACGACGGGCTGAACCGCGTGCGTTCCGAAGAATATCATGCAGGCCTGGAGGCCAATCTGTTCAAGGGCAGGCTCAGCGCCGGTCTGAAATTCTACGACAGGCGCTCGACGGACGACTACAGCATCTTCAGCTTCTGCGAGCGTCCGGGGAAGTACCTCAGAAAAGGTCCGCGCCAGCTGCAGTACAGCCGCGAGGCGCAGGTCAGGAACATGGGAGTTGAGCTCGACATCGATGCAGTGCCTGTCAGAACCGGGAATGTCACATGGACAATAGGGCTGAACGGGACATACAACCTCAACAGAGTCCTCAGCGCGACCGACGACGACCGCTTCGGCCCCGACCTCGGGAACGGTCTCATAGCATCGGGGCACATCGCGGGCTACCCGGCAAGCGCCATACTCGGCTACGAGCTGACCGAAGACAATGAACTGAAGGACATCGACGGCGACGGACGCATTACACGGGAGGACATGGTCGTGATAGGAAACTCGCAGCCCCTGTGGCACACCGCCCTGCGCACGGATGTTCGCTGGAAGGGGCTGACCTTGGGAGTGACGCTCACGGCGGCAGGAGGAAACGAGCTCGTGAACCTCAACACCCTTGCCGCCAACGGTGAGAAGGAGCTGCACCGGGGCTATGTCGAGAAGGGCGACTACCTCAGGCTTTCGTCACTTTCGCTCAGATATGACATTCCGCTGCGCCTGAAATGGCTGAAAGGACTTTCGGTCAGCATCAGCGGACGCAACCTGCTGACACTCACTCGCTATTCCGGCTACGACCCGGAGGTGGACAGCTACGGGACATCAGCCCTCAGCCGCGGCTTTGACTACGGCTCATGCCCGCGCAGGCCGTCAGCGGCAATCGGGCTCAGCGCAAATTTCTAAACCACAGGCACGCATGACACACAGAATACAAGCAATAATCTTTCTCCTGCTCGCGCTCGCCGCAAGTGCAGCGGCCCAGGATGTCCGCACCATAACGGGAACCGTCCGCGACACGAAGGACACCCCGGTGGCAGGAGCGTTCATAGTCATCGAAGGAGTGAGCGGAGCCGGGGCGGCCACGGACGCCGACGGGATGTATGAGCTGAAAATTCTTTCCGGGACAGCCGATGCCAGACTCACCGTCTCGTGCATGGGCTATGTCTCAAAGACAGTCGCCGCCGGAAACCGCGACAGGATTGACTTCGTCCTTGAGGAGGACTCCAAGCTTCTTGAGGAGGTCGTGGTCGTGGGCTACGGAACAATGCGCAAGAGCGACCTCACCGGAGCTCTGACCTCGGTGAAGATTGACGAGGGGACGGCCGCCCGAAGCGCCACCCTCGACCGCCTTCTCGCCGGCAACGCGGCCGGAGTGCAGGTCGTCGCCAACAACGCCTCTCCGGATGCCGGAGTGAGCATCCGAATCCGAGGGAACGGCTCGTTCAACGGCTCCAACGAGCCTCTCTATGTGGTCGATGGCATAATCATAAACGGAAGTTCTCAGTCCGTCACCACCATCAGCCGCGGAGCGGACTCCACGGGCTCGGACGAGGCGACGAACGGTCTTTCCGGAATAAACCCGCAGGACATCGAAAGCGTCGAGATTCTCAAGGACGCCTCTGCGACGGCGATTTACGGCTCACAGGGAGCAAACGGCGTGGTCCTCATCACGACAAAGAGCGCCAAGACAGAAAAGACCACGGTGCAGGCATCGTTCGGCGTGGATGTGGCCACGAGGTACAAGACCATAGATATGCTGTCCTTCGACGAATACATCGAATACGCAGACGCGCTCCATGCGGCCGGCGGAGTCACCGACACTCAGATGAAAAGCCTGCTCGTGCGCATCTGGCAGGACCCTGACAAGCGTGAGGGAATGCTCGTCAGCCCCATGAACTGGCAGGACTACATGATGCGCACCGCCGTGAACGAGCGCTGCTACTTCTCGGTTTCGGGAAGGCCTAAGGACCTGTCCTACAGGATGTCCTTCGGCTACAACAACCGTCAGGGAATCGTCAGGAACACCGACGTGGGGCAATACACGATGAAGCTCAACCTCTTCAGACAGTTCGGCAGGAGGTTCAAGACAGGCACGAGCATCAGCGTGGCCTACGTGAAGTCCAATCTCACCCAGGGAGCGGTCACAAGCCGGATAGCCTCCAGCTCCAGCATAATGAGGAGTATGCTCATGACGCGGCCGTTCATCACCGACGCGGAGCTTGACGACGAGGGAGAGGTCGCCGGACCGGACAAATGGCTCAACGACTTCGTGAACCGAAAGAGCCAGTACCGCATAATCCCGAGCATATACGGAGAATACAAAATCACCAGTTGGCTCAGTTTCAAGAGCACTTTCGGAGGAGAATGGTCCGCGTCGGAATATTCCAAGTTCAAGTCCATAAGGATAAGCACGACGACCGGAAACATATCGGCAATCGCCCACAGCGAATGGTCACGCTTCAACTGGGACAATATGTTCCTCTTCGACAAGAAGTTCGGAGCACACGGAATCTCCGGCACCGCAGGCATGACGACATCGCGCTCCACATCCTCCACTCAGACCGTACAGGGCTGGGGCACAGGGGAATACAAGGCACAGGACGGCACCATCAATGCCAACCCGAACGCGGACCAGAGCTACTACGCCGAATCCAGCTCCCTGATGTCGTTCCTCGCCCGCGCATCCTACAGCTACGACAGCCGCTACATCCTCACCGGAACATTCCGCGCCGACGGCTCCAGCAAGTTCAGGGGCAGCAACAAATGGTGCTTATTCCCGTCCTTCGCCTTCGCGTGGAACATCAACAGGGAACCGTGGTACACCGCCACCAGAACCCTCACCGAAGCCAAGCTGCGCCTCGGATGGGGACGGGTCGGCAACCAGGCGATAGCGAACTACCAGACCATGTCGCCCTACTCCAGCTGGAGGGTCGGCGACCCGAGCGAGGGCGGGGTAGGCTACGAGGTCGGCATCGGTCCGTCCATCATCTCAAACGCCAACCTCAAGTGGGAGACCACGGAGCAGTACAACGCCGGGATTGACCTCTCGTTCCTCTACGGCAGGGTAAGGCTCGGGGCGGACTTCTACCACAAGACGACCAAGGACCTGCTCCAACAGAAGACCATAGCCTACTCTTCCGGCTTCACCTCCATGTACATGAACCAGGGTTCTGTCAGGAACATGGGCTTCGAGCTGACCATAGACGCGACGGCGGTCTCGACGAGGAACTTCAGCTGGTCGCTGAGCGGAAACATATCCGTGAACAGGAACAGAGTCATGAAGATAGGAGACGCGGGCGAGAACGGGGACATCTGGGTCGCTCCCGGAGAGAAGCGCAGTGTCAATTACTTCTACGGGGCACCGATGACTTCGAGCGGGACCAACATGGGAGCGCTGAACATCTTCATCGAGGGGCAGCCGATGGGACTGTTCTATGCATTCAGGACCGACGGAATCGTGCAGAGCGGCGAGACCGGGCCGGGATTCTCACCGGGAGAGACGGTCGGGGAAGGCTGCATAAAGTATGTGGATGTCAACGGGAACGGATATATCGACGACCTCGACCGCACCATAATCGGAGACCCCAATCCGGACTTCACCTACGGGTTCGGGACCACCTTGACATGGAAGCGCCTCACGCTGACCGCTAACTTCGCCGGAAGCTACGGGAACGACGTGTATAACCTCAACAATAACAGCGAGTTCAAGACAAACCAGCTGAACTACAATGTCCGCAGGCGGGCGGTACAGGACGCATGGAGCCCCGAGAACCCCGGCGGACGCTACCCTGCCCTCGGCAAGACTTCAGCCACGGACACGCGCTATCTTGACATCTGCATCGAGGACGGCTCCTTCCTCAGGCTCTCCGACCTCTCCATCGGGTACGATGTCCCGCTCGGGAAGACCAAGTACATCAAGGGTCTGAACGTCTCGCTTGCGGCGGCGAACCTTTTCGTGATTTCGGGCTATTCCGGATGGGATCCTGAGGTCAGCAGCTTCGGTTCGAGCACCCGGCGCATGGGAATAGACTTCAACTCCTACCCTTCCGCAAGAACATTCAGCCTCGACCTGAAATTCTTGTTCTGACGGGACCGGGAAAGTATATGATTATATCGGAACGAATACATATTTATATATGAATATGACAAAAAGGAATATATTAAACGGAATATTTCTCCCCGTCGTCGCGGCGCTCGCCCTTTCGTGCTCGGATTTCCTGACGGAAAAGCCGGAATCGACGCTGATGGATGAGGCGGCGTTCGCTGACGAGGCGGGGCTTGAGGCGAACATATACGGGGCAATGAAACCCTTCGGCGGACAGAGCATGTACCTTCATGAATATCTCCAGTTCAACGAGCCGGGAGCCTGCCTGTCCTTCTTCCCGAACGAGGGCGCGGCGGGAGCGAAGAACATCGACGAGAAATGGTACGGCTGCTACAATTTCACGCAGACCTCCACTTCGGCGACCAACAGCAGCATCTATCGCAACCACTATGTCATCGTCAGCCGCTGCAACCGCATCCTCGAATGCCTGCCGGCTTCCCCTGTCGATGATGCCTACAAACTCGAAATCGAGGCCGAGGCGAGGTTTCTGCGGGCAGTGGCCTATTTTTGCCTCGTCAGGTTTTACGGGGACACTCCCCTGCTGCTGAACTCCTACGCGACGGCGCCGCAGGACAGGCCGAGGGAGAACTGGTGCAGGGTCTATGAGCAGATTCTCGACGACCTCGAATTTGCGGAGGCGAATATGCGCACGCCCGAGAGGGTCGCGGAGGTGACTCCGGGGAAATGCCGCCCTAACAGGTGGGCGGCGACGGCGTTCAGGGCCGCGGTCTATCTCCAGATTGGCTCGCTGCTCTCGGACACGGAG
The DNA here is from genome assembly GCA_963596955.1 of bacterium. Taxonomy (GTDB): domain Bacteria; phylum Bacteroidota; class Bacteroidia; order Bacteroidales; family UBA932; genus Cryptobacteroides. Next base: position 14,563 of record CAVBPI010000014.1, read on the forward strand.
AACCAGTGGTTCGACACCTCGAAAGAGGGACGCTCGCCCGACTTCGCCGGGATAGGAATAACTCAGGAGAAGGACGCATGGGAAAAGGCATACGAGGCGGCGATGAAGGTCATCAGCGAGGGTCCATACAGGCTCACGCCGGACTTCAGGCAGCTTTTCAGATGGACCGCACCCGAAGATTTCCAGCTCTCTGAAGGCATATTCGTGCTTTCTACCACGGTGGAGGTGAATCAGGGACAGATTTGCTACCGCACCCTTCCCCAGTTCCCCGAGGGCACGGCAAACACGACGAAGGTTAACCGAAGCTGGGGCTCATGGCGTCCCAACCGTTTCTTTTTCCAGAAATGGTGCGGAGCCTACGGCGGCAAGACCGGTGAGGGCGGCAACAATTCCGGAATCTATGTCACGAGCAATGACCCGCGCCTCGACGCGAGCATGATTCACACGAGCGCGAAGCGGCAGGACACGGGCGAGACCTACAGCGTCTATCCCGCCGACAAGTGCGTCAAGGTCTATAACAAGCAGTACGCATGGCCATACTGGAGGAAATACCTCAACCCGGCCTACGACAACAACTGCGGCACGTTCAACTACTACTTCATGCGCCTCGCCGAGGTCTATCTCATAGCCGCCGAGGCGGCGGCAAGCCTTTGCGCCTCGCCTTCGGACGGCTGGGGTCAGGAGGCGTTCAGGCTGGTGGAGGTCCTTCACAGGAGGGCACGCGGAGAGATGGACAGGAACGCGGTGCAGAGTTCGCAGCCGAGATGGGATTCGGGGCGCTTCGGCACGAGGGAGGAGCTGATTGACGGAGTGATGTGGGAACGCGCCTTCGAGCTGTGCGCAGAGGGGCACGACTGGTTCGACAGCCACCGCAGGGGCGCTGAATGGTTCCGCAGACACTACATCGTTCCCTTCAACGTCTCCCTTGACAGGGACGAGCAAAGCAAGGTGAAGGTCTGGTATTCCACGGGCCGGAACGCGGACGGGCACTACCCTGACGACATCCCGACCATACGCAAGGGGCTTCTCTTCGCCTTCCCCAAGGACGAGCTGACCTACAATTCGGCGCTCACGGCCGCAGATCAGAATGACTTTTTCTGGCTGTAAATATATCCTCAAAAACAACACACAATCTGAGACAATTTCTCACTTTCTTATATTTCTGAAACGACATAAACAGATGAAACACAGATTCATATACACGGGCGTCGCCCTGCTTGCGCTTTCGGCCTCGGCGGCATCAGCGCAGACCGTGGAAATCGGCAGGCTGCGGCAGAAGACGCTCTCCGAGGTGCACAACGACCTCCACATCGGATGCGAGGCGCTTGACCGCGGCTATGCGGACTATGACGCCTACAAAAAGTACCTCGAACCGCTCGGAATGCGCTACATCCGTCTTCAGGCAGGCTGGGCACGATGTGAGCGGAGCAAGGGCAAGTACAACTTCAGGTGGCTCGACCGCATCATCGACGATGCTCTCTCGCGCGGACTTGAGCCGTGGCTCCAGACTTCCTACGGAAACCCGCTCTACAAGGGCGGCGGAACGGCGTTCATCGACGGCGGCTGGCCCACCTCCGAGGAGGCTCTTCAGGCATGGGACAACTGGGTGCGTGCCCTCGCGGAGCGCTACAGGGGCAAGGTTCATGTCTGGGAAATCTGGAACGAGCCGGACGAGCTGCTGGACCCATACGCCGGAAAGGTTAACGGCAAGCACACCTACAAGCCGCGCCGGGAGGGAGCGTTCGAGGAACTGATCAACCTTCAGATTCGCACCGCCGAAATCATCCGCAGCGTGGATCCCGACGCGGAGATTGCCTCATGCGGGCTTGCGAGGCTGAACCCTGCGCTCATTGACGAGCTCGTCACCGCCTATCAGGCAGCCGGAAAGGAGCAGTTGTTCAACTACATAACCTACCACGGCTACAAGTACCGCCCGGAAGATATGTATCCATTGGTGGCAAAGATGCAGCGCGTGCTGGACGAACACGGCTCCACAATAAGGCTCTGGCAGGGCGAGAGCGGCGCGCCGTCAAGGGCGAACTCCGGAGGCGCGCTGCGGGACTATTCCTGGAGCGAGACCTCGCAGGCGAAGTGGAACCTCAGGAGGATTCTCGGCGACAGGGGGCGCGGCATACGCAGCGGGCTCTATACCATCGTCGATCACAACTATGCGCGGAGCAAGGCGGCGAAGGGGCTGCTGGAGACCAACGAGTTCCATCAGGTCGTGGGCGAGAAGCAGTCCTTCGGGGCGATGCGCAACCTCGTCAGCGTCTATGACAATCTCGAAATAAACCTCTCCTCCGACAGTCTTGAGGTCGCCTCGTCGGAGCAGGTCTCGAAATTCCTCTTCGAGGACAGGGAGACAGGGCTGAAGTCGGCTGCCGTATGGTTCGACGGAGGCCGCCCGAACGACGGAGAGAGCACGATGCCGACGGACATCAGGCTGCACGGCTTCAGTTTCGCGGCTCCCGTGGCGGTCGATCTCAGGACAGGAGCAGTGTTCTCGCTTGCCGCTGACGGGAACGTGCTGAAGGATGTGCCGATGTACGACTCTCCGGTGCTGATTACGGAAAGAAGTCTCATAGAACTGAAATGACGACGGAATGAAACGAAGCATTATTATACTGACATTCGCGATGGCCAGCTCCGCAGTGCTCCTTGCCGTGCTCTCCTCATGCACGAAGAACGCCCCGACGGAGAAAAGGGTGAACAGGTACGGGCTGAACGCCTCCATAGAGGAACTTGCCTCGGGCAGGCTGCGCCAGAAGGACCTTTCGGAAACGGACAACGACCTGCACGTGGGATGCGAGGCGCTTGACCGAGGCTATGGGGACTACGAGGCCTACAAGGCATATCTCAATCCTTTGGGGATGCGCTACATCCGTCTTCAGGCAGGCTGGGCGCGATGCGAGAAGGAGGAGGGTGCGTATGACTTCGCGTGGCTCGACCGCATCATCGACGATGCACTCGCGCGGGGACTGAAGCCGTGGCTCCAGCTCTCCTACGGCAACCCGCTCTACAAGGGCGGCGGCAACGGCTGGTCTTCGAGCGAGTTTCCCAAGTCCGCCGAAGCGCTCGCGGCATGGGACAGATGGGTGCAGGCCACGGCTGAGCACTTCAACGGAAGGGTGGATGTCTGGGAAATATGGAACGAGCCGGACCTGAAGATTGCCGAGGGGAAGAACACCGTCGCGCAGCTCGTGAACCTGAGCGTGCGCACGGCCGAGCTGCTCAGGAAGGTGAACCCACAGGCGGAAATCGCCGCCCTCGCGCTCGCCAAGGCCGACGTGACTCTGGTTCAGGAGTTTCTTTCGGGTGTGAAGAAGGCCGGAAAGCTCGACCTTTTCGACTGGATAAGCTATCATGCCTATTCCTACATTCCGGAACAGTCCCAGACCGAGGCAGAGAGGCTGCGCGGGGCGGTCACGGCATTCTCCAAGGACATAAGGCTCTGGCACGGCGAGTCCGGCGCGCCTTCAAAGGGTCATCTCGGCGGCGCACTTTCGGACTATGACTGGTCGGAGATTTCCCAGGCGAAGTGGGCGCTGCGCAATATGCTCGGAGACAAGGCCCACGGCATACGCACCGGGATTTACACTATCGCCGAGAATAACTACTCCTCCGGCAAGAACACCAAGGGTCTGCTTGAGACCGATGCCCTGAACAGGGTCACGAGGGCGAAGCCGGCCTACTGCGCGGCACGCAACCTCGTCAGCGTCAATGCTCTGCTCCATACCCCCGAAGACGCTTCCGTCATACGGGTGTGCAGCGAACAGACTGTCGTGAAATACCTTTTCAGCGACTCCGGCGGCAAGTTCAGGTCGGCCGTCATCTGCTCCGGAGGGGAGATTCCCGCCGACGACGAGGACTTCGGGAGGGTGAGCGTCTCCGTAACCGGATTCTCGTTCATAAACCCCGTGGCAATAGAC
>CAVBPI010000015.1:0-6483 GCA_963596955.1 bacterium
CTCAAGAAGGCGGTTTCCCGGGGGATGTATAAGGAATACCGCACTTTCGAGAGGAATGATGCGAATATACGCGGGGTACTGGATGTATCAAGGCACATAAGTCTCAATTATCCGATAACGGGAAAGATTGCCTTCAGGTCGAGGGAACATACCGCAGACAACTCGCTCACTCAGCTGATTCGGCATACTATAGAAGTTCTGGCAACCAGAGAATACGGCTCGGGCATCCTGTCCCGCGACGAGGACACAAAACTGTTCGTCTCACAGATTACAGAAGCCACTCCTTCCTACAACAAAAGGGACAGACAGAAGATTATTCACCGGAATCTTCGCCATAAGGTTCACCCGTATTACTCCGAATATGCTCCGCTTGCAAATCTCTGTATGCAGATACTCCGCGGCGAAGAGCTCAAATACGGAAATGACGACGACCGACTCTATGGAGTGGTGTTCGACGGAGCGTGGCTTTGGGAGGAATACCTTGACATCTTCATCTCGAAGCCATGCGACCTGAGGCACCCTCGCAACCGGACAGGAAAGAACCCGTTATGGCTTTTCACTGACAGAAAAGGACTGCGCTTTCCGGATTTTATCGGCAACGACATCGTGCTGGATGCCAAGTACAAGGGGTATTCGGGTCGGACCGTCAGCGATGTCCAGCGTGACGACCTGCATCAGATGATATCTTATATGTACATAAGCAGGGTAAGTGCCGGCGTCTTCATTTTCCCGGATACAGAAAAAAGCATTGCAGTTGATTCTGCAATGCTCAATGGATATGGCGGACACATACATCTGTTGGGTCTGTCGATACCAACAGCGGAGACATACCGGGAATTTATTCTTAAAATGGCAGACTCGGAAGAAAAACTGCTGAACGAAATAAACAGACTGAACAATGCCTGTCACCACTGAATCTCGGAGATGTAGGTCACGCCGAAGTTGTCGGTGACGTGGACTTCGCCGGAGCGGACATTGTCGGACGGCATGATTTCGAACATATTGTGGCTTTTCGTCGGAGCGCAGTATTTCCGGGTGGTGGCGTTCTTCACTTCGGCGAACATATCCACATAGTCCGGGTCTTCCATTTCCGTATGGCGCATATCGGCGACTTTTTTGCCGTTTTCCCACCATTCCACGCTGCTCCAGAGGTCGCCGTAGTTCCAGATGTTCGCCACGACTTTCGCCCCGTCGGAGCGGCGCGGGGGATAGACCTTCATCTGGTAGCTGCTGTCGCGACCGAGAGACTTGTAGTACCAGCGCATTGACTTGCCATCGACCTCCGCCACCATGTAGCCCTGAGGGGTGCCGTCGCTGTTGAGGTACTTGTTCAGGCGGAGGGCGCCGGTCGCGCGGGAGACGGTGATGCAGGAAATGTTGTCGAGGCCAAGCTCAAGACCCTTGCCGGCGTAGTCATAATAGTAGTTCTCGTGGTTGTGACCGGCCCAGGAATATACCTTTGAATAGCGTGAGAGGAGCGCCTTGTAGCCGTTGTAGTTCAGACTGCGGGTCGAGTGGCTTAAACGCTTCTTGAACAGCTGCGAGTGGGCGCAGACCACAAGGGGAGTGTCGTGCGGGACGAACGCGAGGTCACTCTCCAGCCATTTCAGCGTGTTGTCCTCCAGTCCGGAACGGTATGTTTCCTTGGCTGACTTCCTGTTATAAACGATGTCGTCAAGGACGATGAAGTGCATCTTACCGATGTTGAAGGAATAGTGGAGCGGTCCTACGTAGGTCTCGTAGTGCATCGTGCCGAGACGGGAGGTGTAGAGGGTGGTCTGGTCGTAGTCGTGGTTGCCCATGACGTTGAACGTCGGGCATTTGAGACCTTCGGTGATGTCGAGATAGTCGTCGTATGCCGTGAGATAGTTATATACGAGGTCGCCGAGGTCTATGGAATAGCAGTCGCCGCTCACTCCGCTTCTGAAAGCCTCCGCGTCGGGAATGACTGAATTTTTATATGCCTCCGCAGAATTATCGACCCCGAACGGGCGCATCTGCGGATCTGCAATCATCAGCAGCGTGAACTTGTCCGACGCGCTCTTGCGAGGTTCGAGCCTGAAATTAGCCATCACCGCCTTCTGATAGCGTGCGATGCGCCTGTAGTTGGAAGGCCTGCCGTTCACGGAGGATATTTCGTACTCCGCAGGGAAGGAAATCTGAACAAAGCTGGCATTTCCGAGGTCGCTCTGCATGGAATAGTAGCCATATCCGTCAGACTGAACGCTTTGGAGGCCGTCGCTCACCACAACGCCGGCGACTGCATTTCCCTCCGTGTCAGTGACCCTGCCGAACACATTGCTTCCGTCGGACATGGGTTCCGCGGCCTCAGCCCAATCGTCGGGATATTCACCTCCGGTCGTGACCTTGACGCAGGCTCCGGAAATGTTCCCGCACCTTCCGCCGGCGGACGTCACCTTGCCAAAGTTGGAGCAGTCCTTCAGCATCACTGTCGCCTGGTCCGAACCGGCCATCCAGCCGGCGATGCCTCCGGTGTGTATCGCCTTGGAGTTGTTTTCAAACTTGTTGCCGCCCGCGCCGCTTGTCACCCTGCCGTAATTGGCGCAGTTGCGGACATAACCGCCGTCCTTCGCGTCTTTCTTGACTCCGACTGAGCCTACGATGCCGCCGCAGGCAGAGCGCCTGTCCGGGCTGAATCCGTCGAATGCGATGTCACCCCTGTTTATGCAGCCGCGTATGTGGACTGGTCTGTTGACCGAACCGGCAATTCCGCCCACTGAGCCGGGAGAGTCGTTGGCAATGCTCACCGAGCCGTAGTTGACGCAGTCTCCGAGGACTATCGCGGCGTGAGGCATACCGCAGATTCCGCCTGTCATGGGGGAGTGCGAACCGGCGGAGCCCACCTTTCCGAAGTTGTCGCAGCACATGATGTCGCCCTTGGTCATGCCGGCAATGCCTCCGACACGTGCCTGGGACATGAATCCGGCATTCCTCGGTTCGCCGGCCACAGTCTTTGCCGTGATGTCGCCCCTGTTCACGCAGAACTTCACCGGAACCTTGAAGCCGTTGCCCTGTATTCCTCCGACGTTGCAGACGGGACTGTCTCCGCTGAAATCAATGCTTCCGTGGTTTTCGCACCATGCGATGACGGGGCATGAGGCCGTCTTCAGGAATCCGCCTCCGGCTATGCCTCCGAGATTGACGGAGAGCTCACCGATTTGTGCCGAGCCGACGCTTCTCGATTCTATGTGTCCGAAATTGCGGCAGCGCAGCACCGAGGCCTTGTTGACACCGGCTATGCCTCCGACATAGACATCCTTCTCCGTGTAGCCGGAACGGTGGCTGATGCTTCCGTGGTTCTCACAGTTCTCAATCAGTCCCTCATTCACGTCGGCGATAAAGCCGGCATAAAACTCAGCGTTGCCTCCTGATGCCTTCATCGAGCAGGACTCGCCGATTTTCAGGTTGCGGACAACTCCGCCTTCAAGAATCTTCCCGAAAAGTCCCTGTTTCGCCTTCCAGTTGAGGAGCGAGAATCCGCGTCCGTCGAATACTCCTCCGAAGGACTGCACGCCGTTGAACTTCTTGACTTTAGTCATGTCGATGTCCGCAGTCAGGCAGACGGAGCCGTCCTCGGACTTCCACTTCTCAATGCTCTGTCCCGAGTTGCACGCGGCGGCAAACTCTAACAGGTCTTTATATGTTCCGATGCCCTCCGCGTATGCGACAGCTGTCAGAAGGAGAAGCAGGAAAATGGAAACAAATCTTTTCATATAATCTGTAATTACCATGAAATAGTCGTTGAATACTCATTGCCGAAGCGGTCCGTGACGGTGACGGTTCCGGAGTCGGACTCTGCGGAAGAATGGCATCTGAAAAGGTGCGGCACCGGAGTGGCCACATTGCCCGACTTGTCGAAAAGCTTGAAGTCCGCTGATGAACTGAGCGCGGAACCGGAGGCCTTGTAGAAATCGAAGACTTCCTTGTAGGCCGCATCATATTTCTTGTTCTTTTCTAAGAATTTCGTCATTACGGATGTTCCGCCTTTCGATGATGTGAATTTCACCTCGCTCCATCCCTCGTCATACATGAACACATTGGCATACACATAGTTGTCGCCGTATGTGCCACGCGGGTATGCCCGGAGCTGATAGTTTTCGTCCAACTTTTTCCCGCCACGCATCGCAACTCCGTCCGCGTTGAATGTGAAATCCCGCAGGGAATATGCAGGGATCTCTCCGACGGCCGCCTTGCTCTGATATGCGACCGGCTTGAACTTCCAAGACAGGTTCTCGCCGTCGGCCTCCGCCACGATATAACCGCGAGGAGTCCCGTCCTCGCACAGCCACTCGTTAATCCACAGCGCCCCCGTCGCCCTTGAGACCGTATGAACCTCGATGTTCGGGAACTTTGACGCCGCGTCATAGACATAATTGAAGCTGTTGTGCACATGACCTGCCCAGGCATAGACTTTCTTGTATTTTGAAAGCAGCAGCGCATAGTCCGCGCCGTGGCGGGTCGTCGTGGCCTGCGAACGGTCGGTGCCGGATGCAATCATGAACATCGGAGAATGGGCGCAGACGATGAGCGGAGTTGAATAATCCACGTATGACAGGTCGTTCTGCAGCCATTGCCAGATGTCGTCGGTAAGTCCCTGGTCATAATCCTTGAGCTGTCCTGACGAGTTCAGGCGCATTATCAGATTGTCGAGGACCACGACATGAAACTTCCCGACATTGAAGGAATAATTCCTCGGGCCGAGATAGCTCTCGAAATATGCCGCGCCGGCATCGTCGTCGGCTGCCTTGGGGTCGTTGTCGTGGTTGCCGATTACGCTGTAGAACGGAAAGTCAAGCTTCGCGATGCTCTTGCAGTAGTTGTCATACAGAGACATATTCTCATGAACGATGTCGCCCAACATCATTCCATAGACAGGGCGTCCGCTGATGGTGGATGTATATTCGCTTATATCCTTCCACAGGTCGTCACAGCAGTCAAGCGAATGGTAGGCGAAATTGTCGTAGGTTGCCGACGCCGCACGCGGCTGGGGATCTCCGGCTATAATCAGTGAAAACCTTTCGGGGTCAGTCTTGACCTTGTTCAGTGTGAACCGGAGCTGATAGGTGCCGTTTATTTGCTGGGCGTCGCCGCTGCCGAGCCTCTTCCAAAACTGCGGTTTGCCGGATGCCACTGCGGCCTGATAGCCCGAAGGCTGAACCACGGACACGAATTTCACCTTGCTCAGGTCGCTTTCCATTGCAAAGCGTCCGTCAGAGCCGGTCTTGACGCACTGGAATCCGTCCGAAACGATGACCTCCGCCATTGGCTTGGCGCTGTCGTCATAGATTATTCCCCGGATGTTGGCTTCGGCCGGTTCGTTTCCGGGTGTTTCCGATGGCGCTGCGGCAGGCGTGCATGACCACAGACCTGCCAGCAGCAACAATAATATGGATATTCTCTTCATTTTAACGATTATTTCCCGTTCCAGTATGTGCATGAGGAGATTGTGGCATTGCTGTCACCTGCGATGACAGATGAGTAATTAGACTCAGTGACGGCGTTCCCTTTGATGCTTCCTCCTGCCTTGCAGCCGCTTATGGTCGTTCCAGCCGCAGTTGAGCCTGCAATGGCACCGGCTGTTTCGGCGTTGTTTGTGGGTTTTGAGGTCTGGCTGATGATGTCGCCGAAGAATGAACAATCATTGCAGCTTGAGCCTGTCCAGAGGATTCCTGCGACACCACCGCCGCTGAAAGTTTCTGAGCCTGCGGAGGAGCCGCTGACCTTGCAGGTTGCGGTGCAGCCTGAGACTGCGGTGTTGTCTGCGATGCCGATGATTCCTCCGACGTATGCGCGGGTGCCGTTAGCCATTGTCCCGGTGTTGTCGCAGCCGGATATTTCTGCGTTGCGCAGGTAGCCCGCTATGCCTCCGGCCATGCCCCTGTAGGACTTGACGGAAGCGGAGTTTGTGCATCCGGAAATCACTATAGAGCCATTATAGCTGTTGTTATATCCGTAAGCTCCGATGATTCCCGCCGCAGAACCGCAATTCATATTCGGCTGCGTGGGGTCGTACCACGAATTGTTATTGTAGTGCTCGTTGTCGAGCTCTCCGGTGTTGTGGCAGTCCCTGATTTCTGAATCGCCGCCCATGATGATTCCGGCTATACCTCCGACGTGCTGGGCGTTGCCGTTCGACCTTGCGCAGAACTCGGGTGCTATCGTGGTTCCATTTGTGCATCTGAGGAGTGTGGCTCCGCCCGTGGAGACGAATCCGACGACACCTCCGAGACCGGAGTATTTATGCTTCAGAGCATAGCTCGAATTTGCCGTCATGCTGATGTATCCTTCCGTCGCGGCATCCTCGACTGTAAGATGACCGCCGGACGGCTTGTCCCCATAAACACCGGTGCTGCCAACGATGGCTCCGACTCCGAGCGCAAAGCTTCCGTATTCTTTATTCTTCACATTCAGCGTTATCGTCGATTTCCACTGGGGATGTTTTACCGTAAGATTAGACGACAC
>CAVBPI010000015.1:6493-13451 GCA_963596955.1 bacterium
CGCCCGATGAGTCCGCCGACAAAGATGGTTCCGTAAGCCGTGGAATTTTCATATTCCGACACATTGAGAGCGCCGGCGGAAACCTCTCCGTCGTTGGTCAGATCCAGCACGGCGTCGCATACAAATTCACCGTACAGACCGCCCAATGACAGCTGTCTTACACCCCTCTGGTCGGTTGATGCTCCGTTTATGTCGCACTTTCCGTTTTCCGTGTTTATGTTACCGGAAAGCTGCGCACCCTCAAGGTAGCCCGCGACTCCGCCTATTCGCTGAATCTTCACATCTGAAGCCGATACCAGTCCGGCGTCGTTGGTGCAGCCGCTGATTGCCCCGTCCGCCTTGTTCCATCCGACGATGCCGCCCATGCTGATGTAGCGTGACGCATCATTAGTGTTGCCAACGAGTCTCAATGCGGCTGTTGTTACGCGGCCGCAGTTCTTCGAGTCCTTCACTGTTCCGGTGTTTGAGCCGGTTACACCTCCGAGATAATGATTATAAGAAACGGCCGCATCTGACACCGCTCCATTGTTGGAGCACTTGTCGATGCTTCCGCCGTTCATGCCCACAAGTCCTCCGACATGAAACTGTCCTTGTCCGCTGGCCGTCTTGCAGGCATCGGTGATATTGACGCTGCCGTAATTGTGTGAGTCTCTGACGGTTGTGCTGCCCTGTGTCTGTCCTGCAAGTCCGCCGACAAACGCCGTGGTCGCGGTATTCAGCGACGATGCGCTCATCGTGACCGGGGCATAGTTGGTGCATTCTGAAACCTTGCAGTCAGTCAGAGAACCGGCAAGCGGGGCGACGACGCATTCAGTCATATATTCCCCGTCCGTGACGAATGCCGAAGACTCGTCGATGACGATGTTGGCGATGGATGCTCCCTCGCAGACCCCGAAGAGGGGAGAGGATGCCTTCATGTTCAGAATCTTTCTGTAGCGTCCGTCGAAAATCCCGGTGAACGGATGCTCCGTCGTTCCTGCGGAAATCCACTCGCCGGTCAGAGCCGACATATCTATGTTGTTCAGCAATATGACCTTGCCGTCCTTCTGCCATTCGCTTATGTCGCCGCCATCGTTCACGGTCTGCGCGAACAGTTTCAGACCGTCGGCGGACATGATTCCGTTCACCGTATAATATTCCTGCTTCATCGACGGCAGCTCGACATCCGCATCCTTGTCCGCGACGTCGAAAGTAACCTGCGACTGGCGGGCAGTTCTCGTGTCGCTCGGATTGTCGGCAACGGTCAGGCTGTAGGTGTCGGTGTTGTCCCCGTTCTTTTCAACTGAATAGGTAATCCACTCGGGCAGAGCCACGGCGCTCACTCCGGATGCCGGCACGGTTATCCTTACGGCAGGGCAGTCCTGCGCCGGCAGCACGATGCCGCCCTCGCTGTCGTATGTCATTTCGTTTCCGAACTGGAAGACGCTGAACTGCGAGTCCGGCTCGGTCATGTCCGCCCGGCGGAAGCCCACTGCGCCGAACCTCGCCGCCGACTCGTTGGCGTTCCAGCTGACGGTCACCGTTGTTTTGGTCACACCGTTTTCAGAGACCGGAGTTCCAACTTTTGTGGCTGACATCCAGTCGTTCCCGACAATTTCCCATGACACTCCGTCCATAACGGAAACTTCGATTTCCTCCGTTCCGGATGTCTTGGAACTTACTGAGAACAACTTGTTTACAATGAACACATTGCCGGACTGCGTCACCTGAATTGCCGCGCCCCGGTACTGCCCGGAGACGAAGGTGATGTTGGCAGGTTCGCGGTCGGAGTATTCGCCGTTCGCGAGAATGTTCAGGCTAAATTCGCCGTCGCCGCGATGAGTCTCCTCCACGACCTGACACCACTCGGCATCCGATTCCATGTTCCAATAAATCTCCTGATTGTTGAGCGTCACTCCGACCCGGATGCTCCTGCTGGCCGAGTTGAACTGCAGGGACTTGACTTCCGCGTCATTGTAGGTGCAGCTGAACTCTATGGGCTTCAGTTCCTTTTTCTGACTGTCCTGCGGTTCCTTTGAACAGCCAAAGGCGATGACCGACAGAATCAGCGGCAATAATATATTATGTCCTTTCATATCAAAAATTTATATATCCTGTTATTTTCTTCCGCGCAGCCTGTTGCTCCGGCTTTCCGCCGTCGCGGCCCACCACAGGTCGGTCTGCATATTGTTCGTTCCTCCGAGCCAGCCGTCAAGCGCCTCCTGATAGGTGACCGGGTTGCGGTACTTTTCGTCCGCAGGGTACCTCAGGCGCGTCGGCAGGATGTAGTTGTTGCTCGCGGCCGGGCCGTTTGTCCTGAGGACAGGGTAGCCCGTGCGCCTGTAGTCGCACCATGACTCGATGCCGACCCAGAACATTGAAATCCATTTCTGGGTGAGAATCGTCTCCAGTGCATTGTCCGCCTCGATTTCAGAGGACAGGATGCCGAGGAATGCCGTCATGGTCTCGCTGCCCGACGTCTCCTCCGTGTTCCATTCGAGGACGGACTGTTCGACCGCTTCAAGATAGAGCCTCTTCACCTCCGGATAGCTTATGTCTATGAGCCCGCGCTGTCCCGCCTCGGCGAAGATGAACAGAAGTTCGGAATAGTTCATCAGCGCGTAATGCTCCGCGTTCTGAAGGTTGCCGACCGAATTGCCTGCACCGCGCGGATACCTGCCCACCTGTGAGTTGCCGGCAGCGGAGACGTGCGTTTCAAGGAACTCGTCAAGGTCGCTCTTGAAAAGTTGGGTCGGAGCGCCGAGAGGGCGTGTGAAATAGTAGTAGAGACGAGGGTCGGAGAGACCTTTCTTCTTGTCATACATCTTGTTGACGAGGGTTTCGCAGGCGATGACGCTGTTCCATATCCCCGAAGTCGTCGAATAGAACGGGGTGTAGAGCGCTGAGTTATATTTGCTGAAACCGACCAGTGCGGCGTCGCTCCGTCCGCGCATAAGCGCATAGTCCCCGCCTTCGGAGACGAAGCAGTCATAAAGCTCCGCAATCTTGTTCCTCACGCTGAATTCCGGCCGCTCGGTCTCGCTCATGTCCATGAGTCCGCCCTCTTCCTCGACTTTCAGCGAGGCCCTCATGAGCAGGCGCAGGTAGAGCGAATTGCCCAGACGGCGCCATTTATCGACATTGCCCTCATACATATAGTCGCACAGCGGGCTGAAATCCGTCTGTGAGAGTTCGCCCGTGTTCCTCATCTCCTCGGCCTCGACGAATGCGGAGTTCGCGTCCTCCAGGAGGGCGAAAAGGTCGGAATATATGAGCTTCATGTCGTCATATTTCATCGTGTAGCTGACATCGTCCTTCTGGAGCGCAATCTTCAGCGCGTCGAAGTAGGGGACATTCCCATAGGCATCCACGATGTTCGACATCACCATTGCCTTCAGAACCATCGCCACTCCCTTCATCGCCGGGTTGCTCTCCTTCTCCGCCTGCGCGAGCATATATTCCGCATTGCCTGCCTGGATGTAAAGGCCGAGCCAGATTGAGGCGTCGGTGGATTCCGTTATGGAGTAGTTGTAGTTCATCTGCGACGTCACCTCGGTGTTGTAGTTGATGCTGTACTGCATCAGCTCGGACATGAGGTCGTATGACCGGGCGACGAGGGTGTATTCCGTGTTGTAGAGAATCGGCTGGACGAAGGACTCCGCCGGCGCGTCCTTGAGCGCATACGGATTCTTGTTCATCTCGTCGAACTTGGAGCAGGACGATGCCGCCGCAACGAGCGCCGCAACTGCTGTATATCTTAAAATCTTATTCATGGTCACCGGAAATTAGAATGTTATTTTCAGGTTCGCTCCGTATTGCGCTCCGGACGGCATCTGGAGGATTTCAAATCCGGGGATAATCGCGCTGCCCCTCATCGACACCCCTTCCGGATCCCAGCCCGGGAACTTGCTCCAGCAGAAGAGGTTGTTGCCATAGACGGCCACGGACAGGCCGCGTATTACTTTGGTTCTGGCGAGGAGCTTCTTCGGGAACGAATACTCGACGCGGGCCTCGCGGAGCTTGAGGAACTGCGTGCTGACGAAGTTCGCCTCCGCGTTGGTGTTGCTGAAAGCCGAATGGTAGTATTCGGAAATCTCGCTGCGCGGAATCGCATAGTCGTTGATTTTATAGTTTCCGTCATCCATGAGGACCACGCCCTCGGCAATCATTCCTCCTTCACGTCCGGTGAGGGTTCCGCTGCCTTTTCCACGATAGTTCAGCACCCAGTTGGTGTAGGAGAACACGTGGCCGCCGTACTGACCGTCGAAGCTTACGGAAGCCTTGATGTCCTTCCAGCGGAACGACAGGTTGAATCCTCCGCGCCATTTCGGGCTGCAGTCGCCTATGTATTGCAGGTCCTCGTCGGTCTGAGGCTTGCCCTGCTTGTCCAGTACAATCATTCCCGAAACATCCTGCATCATGCCGTCGCTGCCGATTGCGTATGAGCCTTCCGGCGCCCTCTTGTAGCCCTTTCCGTACATCGAGGTGAGCGAACTGCCTTCGTATGCGGTCATCAGCGCGTGCGAGGAATATCTTGCCACAATCCACGAGTCGATGCCCTCGCCGAGGGAAAGGACCCTGTTGCGGTTGAACGACCAGTTGAGGCCGAGTTCAAGCTGGATGTCGTTGGTTTTCACCAGTGTTCCCGATGCCGTGAGCTCCATACCCCAGTTGCGGATGGTTCCGGCGTTGGTATATACGCTGCTGGCTCCGGTTCCGTATGAAACGGGCATATCGGCAATCAGGTTCTTCGACGTCCCGTCATAATAGGCGACGTCCATCTTCAGCCTGTTTCGGAACATCCTTATGTCCGCTCCGACCTCCCATGAGGTGACGATTTCAGGCTTCAGCGAGCTGTTGGATTTCGCGGTAGGAAGCGCCACGCTGCCAGGGAACTTGGTGCTTGCAAGGTACTCCTCGATGCGGTAGGCCGAGGTGTCGTGTCCTACCTGCGCCCATGACGCGCGGACTTTCATCAGATTGACCAGCCCGTTTGTGCGTCCGAAGTCGAAGAGGTCGTTGAGGGCGGCGCTCGCCGAGACTGACGGGTAGAAATAGGAGCGGTTGTCCGCAGGAAGCGTGCTCGACCAGTCGTTGCGTCCCGTCACGTCGAGGAAAATCGCGTTCTTCCATGAGAACTGGAGAAGCGCGTACAGTGAGTTGGTCTGACGCTTGTAGCCGTAGTTATCGACCTTCACCTCTCCTAGGGAGTTAGCGAGGGAATATACTCCCGGCTGCTTGAGCTTGTCCGCCGTCTGGAACTGCCTCCTGTAGTTCTGGTTGAGGATGTTGCCTCCGACATTTCCCGTGAAGTGGAAGTCCGCGCCCAGCTCCGTGTCATATTTCAGAAGGAAGTCTCCCGTGAACTGCACAGAAGTGATGTTCTGCTCGCGGTACCATCCGTCCGGGTTCGCCTGAGTGGATGTGGCCTGCCTCTGCGTGCGGAAGTCGTTGCTCATGTCGAGACCTCCGCGCAGCATGAGGGTCAGTCCCTTGCAGAAGGTTATGTCGAACTTGGTGTTGCCATAGACACGGTTCTTCAGCTGGTCGTTGGTGCATTCGTTCGCGATGAAATAGGCGTTGTTCTTGCCGCCGGACAGGTTGGTGTCCTGCGCGATGCCCTCCTGCCCCGCAAGCCAGTAGTTCTTCGCCCACGACATATCGACGTTCGGGGCGTAGGTCCAGAGGCTGTACATCACCGATGTCGAACCATATCCGGACGAGGTCGGGATGTTGTCGCACTGCTGACGCTTGAAATTCACCGATGTCTCTGCGGACAGCCACTTTGCGAGATTATTCGTGGTCTTGAGCGATACGTACTGCTTGTTGTAGTTCGTGTTGGGAACCATCATGTCGCCGCGCGTGTCGCTGAAGGTGACTCTGACGGAGTTCTTGCTGTTTATCTTGCCCGAGACGGAAAGCGAATTGCTGACCACGTATGCCGTCCGGAAATAGTCCTTGAACCAGTCGCCGTGGCTCACGAAAGGGGTGGCGGTTCGCTGGAAATCGCCGTCTTCATTCTTTGTGCCTCCGATGGAGTAGCGGTCGTCGTAGTACTGATACTGAAGCGAGCCGTCCATCATCGGTCCCCATGATTCCAGGGAGACGGTGCTCTTGTAGTCCGGCACCGGATGATAGCCCGAGCCTTTCAGGTTGTCTCCGCTCCGGAGGTAATAGTAGTAGTCCGGATTCGAGCCCTGACCGTATTCATACTGAAGGTCCGGGGATGTGGCCAGAGTCTCGAACATCACGTTGGTATTGTAGGAAACGCTGATTTTGGAGTCTTGGTTGCCGCCCGATTTCGTGGTTATGATTATGGCTCCGTTGGCGGCGTTCGAGCCGTAGAGCGCCGTTGCTGCCGGTCCTTTCAGGACGGTGATGTTCTCTATGTCGTCGGGATTGACGTCGCCTGTTCCGTCGCCGTAGTCAATCGTGAACGTCGAGTCATCGCCGCCCGATGTCGATGAGGTGGAGGTGTTGAACATAGGGACTCCGTCTATGACAAAGAGCGCCGAGTTGTTCGCCAGATCCACTGACGACTCGCCCCTCAGCGTCACGCGCATGGAGCCGCCGGGACCCGAGTTCGTCCTGTCAATCGCCAGACCGGCCACCTTGCCGGCAAGGCCTCCGAGCCAGTTGGACGAGGCCGCGGCGTTGGTGAAGTTGTCCCCGTCAATCTTGGTCGTGGCATAGCCGAGGGACTTCTCGTCGCGCTTCATTCCGAAGGCGGTGACGACCACGGACTCAAGCACCTGCACGTCGTCCATCATCCTGATGCTGAGCTCGGTCCTGTTCCCGACCCTCACGACTTCGTCCTTATAGCCCATGGAACTGAACCTGAGCTGCTGCTCCGGCAGGGCGTTGATGGCGAATGCTCCGTCGTTGTCGGTAATCACTCCCGTGGCGGTTCCCTCGATGAGGACTCCCACGCCGGGCATAGGCTGTCCCTGTGAATCCCTCACGATTCCGGAGACGACGT
>CAVBPI010000015.1:13461-16221 GCA_963596955.1 bacterium
GAGCCGGATGTCGTCTGGGCGTCGTCCTGCGCCGGATTCCCGGTACTGCCTTTATCCGCCGCACCGGACTTGGCGTCGGCCTTTATCGCAATCTTGTTCCCGAGTACCTCAAATGTGCAGCCCGTTCCTGCCAATGCCTTTTCCAGAACTTCGCTGACCGGGAGGTTTCTGGCATCCACAGACACATTCCCGGCCTTTTCAAGCACCTGAACGCTGTAGAAGAAGGTGTAGCCGCATTGCTTTTCGACAGCCGCTATGAATTCCCGCAATGGCTGGTTCTTGACCGAGATGCTTATGACCGGCTCCTGCCGCGCCTGCGTGGCGAACACGCAGGGCGACGACAGGCCGATGCAAAGGGTCGTCATCACGGAAAAGGCGGCGATGCGCAATCTTTTCATGAAGAGATTCATATTTCTATGTTTTCGTATATATTCTCAGATTGTATGTTCTCCGGTTTATCAAATGCTTTCAGGATTATCTTTTATAATGTCCCGTCCCAGAGATAGAATGTGCCGCGAGTTCCGGTGGTGCTGCCGATGGCGTAGGCGTTGAGGTTGGCCTTTTCCGTGATTTTGGCGCCGTTGATGGTTCCTCCGAATCCGCAATCGGCTGTTGTTCCTGCAGAGCTTGCATCGTCGGCCTTGCCGATGATGCCGCCGAAAGTTGCGGTTGTGGCGTTTGTCTGTGCTATAGTTCCATAATATTGACACCCGTCGGCTGAAGATGCAACGGCTTCACCTAATATTCCGCCGGCATCTGCTGTTGCATTAGTACCTCCGCCATTGACCTCTATACCTGTTTTTACATGGCATGATGAAACGTTGCATTTCTCTGCTATCCCAGCAATTCCTCCACCAGGAGCAGAACGAGTAATACCTTTATCTGCAATATATGTACAGCCCGTTATGGTTCCATTTGAGATATAACCGGCAATCCCGCCGGCGGCTCCGCAGTAAGCGTAAATGGAACCAGTGTTGTGGCAATCGTCAATTACAGCCGTATAAGTGTTACCATTTGAATAACCTATGCTGCCGACAATTCCTCCGGCTGCGTTTGCTGTATATTCGGTCCATGGAATCTGGTTGTATTGCCTTTCTTCTTGTCTTCCTGAATTGGTGCAATGTTTTATTTCAACATTTCCGCCATAAAGTCTGCCTGCAATTCCACCGACATGAATACTGTTTTCTTTGGAGTCAGCAGTGTTTACTGTCATCTGCACATAAACTGAACTTGTGCAATCGGATATTGTGGCGCCTGCTGTTGCTCCTCCGATAATTCCTCCAAGACCAGAAAGTTTATGCTGTACTGCTTTCTTCGCTGTAGCAACTTTTACATTTCCGGATGCTTTCATTCCTGAAATAGTTATAGGCTTGCCATACGCACAACCAATAACTCCTCCGAAGAACGACTCCGCCGCTTTGTTGGCTGCTGAACTTATATCATAAGTAATGTTTGATTTGCAAGCGACATCACCACATACGGTAACTTCAGCAGTGGTCTGACCGATAAGGCCTCCGCAATACAATTGCACATACTGATTGGATTCTGTTGTTCCAATGTTGATAGCTCCTGTGCATGGCTCGCCACTGAGGTTCAGAGTTTGAGCCACCGTAACACGTCCGAACAGACCTCCGCAATAGAGGTTTCTGAGCGCGGCTGTAGTTGCGATATTCCCGGCGTTGGTAGAACTTGTAAATTCCGCTTTATTCGTACTTAACTGGGCTGCAATGCCTCCTGCTATCAGCTGCTTGACATTCGATTCGGAAGTAATGTCTCCTGTGTTTGAGCATCCTGCAACATTCAGCGATGCGTCTGTACCTGTGTCAATAGTACCGAATAGGCCTCCGAGGTAAATAAACTTGCACGGGTCACCTGCTGCTCTGACTGTCGAAGCCGTTATCGTCCCGGAATTAGTGCATCCTGTAATTGTCCCAGCTGATGTTCTGGCGCAGATCCCGCCGATATAGATGTTCAAAGCGGTAGATGCCACGGAAATGTTCCCTGTGTTGGTGCAGTTTTCGAGTACGCCGTCCGGATTCGAGCAATAGCCTGTAAAGCCACCGATGAACAGATTTGGCTTGGCTGTGGCATCGGTAACATAAGTCGCATCAGATGCAATAGTGGCTGCACTTGTACAGTCGCTGATAGACGCTGACCTGTTCCTTCCGATAAGACCACCGACATAAAGCACTTTCTTGTTCGCAACGGAATTGCACTGCGAAACGGTCACTGTGGCCTCGCTGGTGCAGTTCTTGACCGTTCCGGCAGAACAGTAGCCTATGAGCGAACCGAATTCTAACTGCGCCTCTCCGCCATACCAAACGGTGAAGCTGCAAGTCTCGTCTATGTTGATGTCCTGAACAAGAGCGTTTGTTCCGATAGCCTGAATCAGAGGCACATCCGTCTTGAGATTCAGTATCTTATTTCCGTTTCCTTTGAGAGTGCCGGCAAAATATTTTGCCTCAGCGCCTTCCGGGAACTGCTTCGCTCCTTCGCGAAGTCCTAACGGGATGAAATCATCTACGCTTACTGACGAGAAATCCAAGTCCGCAGTGATGGTTGCAATCTGAGAATCGGGATATTTCCCGGCATTGTAGGTCGTAGCGAACGAATTCCAGTCCTCCGCAGTAGCAATCTCCACGCCCTTTTCTTCGGTGTTAGGCTCGAATGTCAGCTCCGGCATCAGCATCAGTTTTCCTGCTTCGAGTTCCTTGCTTCCTCCGATGCTCCGGATCATAGCCTGTCCGTTCTCGTCAACAA
>CAVBPI010000015.1:16231-18241 GCA_963596955.1 bacterium
CGCTGAAACCTTCGGTATAGACTCCTGCAGGAAGAATGATATTGAATGCGCTTGCGGACTCCGTAGAAATGGTTTTCTGAACCTCCATCCTTATCATACTTGCGTCCTTGGCTTCCGACGAGAGCGTGCAGTTCTGAAAATCCACGGTAAAGTCACCGCTTACAGGCTCTCCGCCCGTTGCCGTGACCTCGATGTAGCGAATCAGACCTGTCTCCGAACCGGCCTTGAGGCGTATTCCCAAGATTCCGCAGAGCTGTTCCATCTTGATGACGGATGACTCCGTGTCGGAATGTCCCGCCATAGGCAGAGAACCGGAAATGATGTTGTCTCCGGATGTCGTTTTCTGCTGAGCTGGCAGAGTGATGACCGCACCGTTCTCCTTGAACTCCTTGACCATGGCGGCGGGGTAAATTATGGAATATGGCGAAGTCAGTTTCTCATTGAATGTGAAATTTGCTGTCGTGGCATTGTCGTCAATCGCGAGGGCTTCGGAAGCGACACCATTGACCGAAATCTGGTCTCCCTTGCTCCAGAGTACCGGACGAACACCGTCCTGTGCATCTCCGAGAACGGTTTTGGTCTCTCCCGGAAGCTCCACAGTCAGAACCGTGCGTCCTTCATTGTCCTGAATGTTCTGAGAATCAAATTCATTCTTTGTGCAGGCTGCTGCCACAATGAGGCAAAGCGCTGCTATAGGCATAAACTTTTTCATAAGGCTTCGTTTTCAGGTTCATCCCAAATCCAGGAACTGTCAATCTTGACATCCTCATTTTGATAGTGTGAATTGCAGAATCCCGCTTCTGTCCGCAGAGCGAAGCTGGTAATCGCCGGAGTCTCGTACCGGTTCTGTAGTGTCTTAACTTGTGATTTCATATTTTTAGTTATTTGATTGTTTGCCAGGTTATTATTTGACAGATTATTATTTCCCGGATGATTTCGGGGATATGTAGTATTCCCCCTTGAACTCCGTGACAGAAAGCTCGACAGGCGCGGTCATCGAAATAAGGCGGAGGGCATCCTGCAGCGACTCCTTGTCAAGACTGCCGTCGTAGGCGATGTCTTCAATCGAACTGTGCACGTTGATTTTTGCATGGTACTTGTGCGACAGCTGGCTGGCCACATATTTCAGTGGAAGCGAGGAGAATGTCAACTGTCCGCTGTCCCGCCAGTTCGCTGAGCCGGATATATCCACGGTAAGCTTGGAAATCTGGTTCATGCTCCTGTCGATTCTCAGCTCGTCGCCCGGCTTTAGCATGATTACGTCATCCTGTACTCTGGCCTCCAGCCGTCCCGTGTGCAGAGTGACGATGGAAAAACGGTCATTCGCATAAGATGAGACGTTGAACGACGTGCCCCTCACGATATATTCGTTGTCGCGGCAGCACACGATGAAAAGTTTCTCAGGGTTTCTTGCGACCTCGAAGAATGCCTCGCCGTCCAGATCCACTCGGCGTTCCTCCTCGTTAAAGTCGTCTGAAAGAATAAGTTTCGCCCCGCAGTTGAGCATGACCTTCGTGTCGTCGGGGAGAATCACGGTTTCCCTCTCGTCGGCGGATGCGGTGTAGATGACCGGCTCCTTGCGGACTGAAGGTAATTCTGTCCGCTCCTGAATCTGCGCCTCGGCAAATTTCCGCTCCGGCTCATTATTTTTCCCTACATTCAGGATGAGCACCGAAGCGCAGACCACGACTGCCACCGCCGCTGCGGCCGCCCCGGCATATTTCCACCATATTCTCCTCGCCGGTTTCTTCTTCTCCGCGAATTTTTCCTTGGCGATGCGGTTCCAGAAATCCACGGCATCCGAGGTCGTCGGCCGGCTCTCTTCAATCCGTCGCACTTCCGCCCTGAAAAGCGCTGCATTTTCCTTCGACGCCTTTATCCACCCGGCAAGCCTTATCGCCTCTTCATCGGACAAGGTGCCGCTGACATATTTTCTTACAAGTATTTTGATATATTCATTCATTTCGCATTATGACCGGCCTTTTTCCCCGGTTCATAATACATAGACAC
>CAVBPI010000016.1:0-17475 GCA_963596955.1 bacterium
GGCGCGAGGGGTTCCAACGGAGTCATAATCATAACCACGAGACGCGGAACGTCGGACAGGATACGCATCGAATTTGACGCGAAGGTCGGGGTGAACTCCCGAGGCGTGCCGACCTACGACATAATCACGAATCCGGCGGACTACTACGAGATGACGTGGGAGGCTCTGCGCAACGAGGTCTATTACGGAGGCTCCATGGGTCTGGGACAGGCGAACGCCTATGCTTCAGGCTCGCTGATAAGCCGCTATCTCCGCTATAATATATATAAGGGTGTCGAGGACGGCGAGGTCATAGACCCTGCGACCGGAAAGCTGAACCCTCTCGCGAAGGAGCTCAAGTGGACCGACGACTGGAACAGGGATGTCTTCAAGGCGGGAATCCGTCAGGAATATACCCTTGCGGTGTCCGGAGGTTCGGAGAAGACGAAGGCATATATGTCCGTGTCCTATCTCAACGACAACGGATATGTCCCTAACTCCGGGTTCCGCCGCGTTTCGGTGAGGGCGAAGATAGACCAGAACGTCGCAAAATGGCTGAAGGCGGGACTCAACGTCGCATATTCCAACACGGCTCAGAATCAGTTCGGAGCGGAGTCTTCGGGTTCATATTCAAACATATTCTTTTTCGGACAGAACATCGCCCCGATATACCCTATATATAAATATGACCTCGAAACGGGCGAACGCCTTTACGGCGAAAACGGGGAAACGCTCTACGACTGGGGAGAGAAAAGGGCATACGGACAGCTTTCTAACCCTTACGGGCAGCTGCTTTCATCGACTGTGAACTCCGTCAGGGACAATATGTCGTCGAGGGGACATCTTGACTTCGACATCGTGAAGGACCTCAAGTTCACGGTGAACCTCGCATACGACATATTCAACACGAAATCAGACAATTACACCACTCCGGTCGGAGGTGACGCGGCGACGGTGAACGGACGCGGGCGGCAATCTACGAGCCGCTATTCGGCGCTGAACACCAACCAGCTGCTTTCCTGGACGCCAAGCTTCGGACCCGCTCACGAGCACAGCCTCTCGCTGCTTCTGGGGCATGAAATCAAGAGCGACACCTCCTACGGGCTTTCCGGAGAGATGACGAACTTCGTCGATCCGACGGTTTCGGACTTCGCGAACGCCGTCGTCTATCAGAACCTCAATTCCAGCCGCACGTCCTATTTCCTTCAGGGCATCTTCTCAAGGGCGGAATACAGCTACGCCAACCGCTATTTCGTCTCCGCCTCCTACCGCCGGGACGCCTCCTCAAGGTTCGCTCCCGACAAGAGATGGGGCAGCTTCTGGGCCGTCGGCGCGTCGTGGAACGCCAAGCAGGAGTCGTTCCTCCTTCCGGTGGCGTGGCTGGACTATCTCAAGTTCAAGGCAAGCTACGGAACCCAGGGCAACGACAACATCGGCATGACCAAGGTCTATGAGGACCTCTACCGGATTGACCGAGTCGATGGCGAGGCATCGATAGTAAAGGTGTTCAGGGCGGCTCCTGACGTGACCTGGGAGAAGTCCAACAACTTCAACGCCGGATTCGAGTCGCGCTTCTTTGACAGGCTCTCGGTGAACGCGGACTTCTTCATCAAGGAGACCAAGGACATGATTTACTACCGCGCCCTCGCCCCGTCGCAGGGAAATCCGGCGAGCCAGCTGGTGAACGACATGGACATGATGAACATAGGCGTGGAGTTCGACGTGGCGGTGGACCTTGTGAAGGTCAGGAACTTCTCGTGGAACCTCGCGGTGAACGGGACGGCGTACAGGAACAAGATTACGAAACTCCCGTCCAACGAACCCGAGGAAGGCTACGCTTCCGGGAACTACTGGAGAAAGAAGGGCGGCTCGCTCTACGACTTCTATATGTACGAATGGCTCGGAGTCGATTCCGCGACGGGCGAGCCTCTATACACGGGCAAGGACGGCACTCCGGTTCATGAGCCGGCGAACGCAAAGATGGTTCAGACGGGAAGGAGCGCGGTGCCGGACCTCTACGGCGGCATCACCTCCTCGTGGAGCTTCTTCGGAGTGGATCTGAGCGCGCAGCTTGCCTACCAGATTGGCGGCTGGACCCTTGACTCGAACTATCAGGGACTGATGTCGGCGGGCACGGCCGGGACCAACTGGCACAAGGACATATTCCGCCGCTGGACTCCGCAGAACACCTCGACCGACGTCCCGAGGGTGCAGAACCGCTATCAGGACGCCTCCCAGACATCGACGAGGTTCCTCACGAGGGCCTCGTACATAAGCCTGAAGAACGTGACGCTCGGCTACACCTTCCCTAAGTCGCTGATGCAGAAGGCGAAGATTTCAAACCTTCGGGTCTATGTCGTGGGCGACAACCTCTGGTATATGTCGAAGCGGCGCGGGCTTGATGTCCGGCAGTCGTTCAGCGGCGCCGCGGGATTCACCTACTCCGCCCTCCGGACCGTTTCGGCAGGCGTTTCATTCACATTCTAAAGCAGACCGGACATGAAAAGGATAACAGTGATATTGCTTTCCGCCGCATTGACGCTTTCTTCATGCAGCGATATGTTTGAGGTTGAATCGACCGGGAATCTCACGGGAACCAAGGCCGCGCAGATGGTCGAGACCAACCCGGAGTTCCTGTTCTCATACGTCTCCGGCCTCTACTCGTGGATGATTACCCCGTTCACGGTCTATTCCGGCCACGACGACGGGGGATTCCTCCTCTGCACGATGCTGACCGACTTCATGGGACAGGACATCGTGCTCGACGGCACGGAGAACTGGGGGCAGTTCGACTACAACTTCGACTACGGAATGGAGCAGTATGTCCGGACCTATCAGTTCTGGACGCAGTTCTACACCCTGATAAACAACGCCAACACGATTCTGGACTACATCCCGGCCGGGGAGGAGCCTTCCTCCGTTCAGGTGAGGGGCTACCTCGGGCAGGCATACGCGATACGTGCGCTTTCCTACATGTATCTGATGCTGCTCTACCAGGACCCTGTCGATGAGTCCGGGGCCCTGCGCACCGACGCTCCGTCCGTTCCGCTGGTGTATGCTTCGAGGGACGGGGTGGCTGCCGATGTGGCGTATGACCGTCAGGGGAGGAACGCATATTCCGTCGTCATGGAACACATCGAGTACAACATCGCCGAGGCGCTGAAATATCTTGAGGGATATGTGAGGACGTCGAAGAACGAGATAGACCAGAGCGTCGCCTACGGAATCGCGGCGAGGTACTATCTCTTCGTCCAGAAATGGGCGGAGGCGGCGGACGCCGCGGCGAAGGCACGCGAGGGCTATGACATAATGGACCGCGAGAGGCTTCTCGGAGGCTTCATGGACCTTGATGACAACGAGTTCATGTGGGGATTCAACCAGACGACCGAGACCCAGACGACATACGTATCCTTCTCCTCGCATATGAGCAACGACTGCGAGGGCTATGCGGGACTTGACCAGCCGGGCAAGCTGATTGACCGCTCCCTCTACGACAAGATGTCGCGCACGGACTGGCGCCGGGGGCTGTTCAACGGCCCGGACGGCGACCCGAAGGCGAACCCGAGCACTCCGGCCGCCGCGAAGCCATACGCCGCGAGGAAGTTCGGCTACATGGACCAGTGGCTTCAGGACTACATCTACATGAGGGCTTCCGAGATGGTGCTGATTCAGGCCGAGGCAGAGGCGCGTCTGGGGGACGGGGCGAAGGCTGCCGCGACGCTCTCCGTCCTGATGTCGAAGAGGGACCCGTCATGGAGCGCGGCTTCCGTCACCGCGGCTGACGTGCAGCTCCAGAGGCGCATCGAGCTTTGGGGCGAGGGGCTGGGCTACTATGACATCCGCCGCAACGGGCGCGGGATAGACCGCAGCTACGAGGGGACGAACCACAGCCCGGCGAACAGGATTAAGGTGCCGGCACACGACCAGCTGTGGTGGTTCCAGCTGCCTCTGAAGGAAATCACCGAGAATGACAAGATTGACGAGTCGGAGCAGAATCCGTGGAACAAGAACGTGACTGGAGACGATGATGAGACGGACAGCAAGGCCGGCGGCTCCTTGCGGGGCGGTATGAGCCTGAACGTGGCTCCGATGGCTGTGAAATGAGAATATTGGACAGATGAAAAGGATATTGACATATATTATTATTGCCTCGGCGGCTCTCTGCTCATGCCAGAAGGCGGCTGAGAAGGCCGAGGTCGAGGCTGGATTTGCCGACGGCGGGCGTGTGCCGAAAGTCGGGATTGCCGAGAAGGTGGATGTCTATCAGTACGAGAAGAGGGTGTCGGCTACGGTGCTCGTCTCGGGCATTGACCCGGAGATGACGCATCTTGAGGTCGGGCTGCTCTCCTCTCTGGACGAGTATTTTTCCGACCCTAAGGCCGTGTATTCAAAGCGTGCCCGCAACGGCAGCTACACCCTGCGCGTTCCTGTGACTCCGGGCAAGACAAACTGGATTATGGCTGTCGTCGCCTGTGACGGGGGAGCCGCCTACTCCACCAAGATTTCCGTCGATGTTCCGGATGTGCCGTGGCAGTACAAGATTGCCGACAGCTACTCGGGAACCTATCTCAACACGACAATCAAGCAGGGCGAGCAGTCCTATCCCGACCACAAGATTGTGCTGAAGTACAACGGCAACACCAATAAGCTGACCATCGGCAACGTCTGCGCATATTCCCTCGCTCAGGGGCTCGACTACACGAAGGACAACAGCGTGAACTACATCGTGGGTGACGTCGATATCGAGGCAAAGACCGTTTCCTTCCCGGTCTCATCGTCCGGAATTGACGCGCATCTCGCCACGGGAACAGCCCTCATGCCTTTTGAACTCAAGGACGACAGCGTCTATTCCGCCAAGGAGTTCGTCTGGACCTTCAACGAGGACGCTACGGAGATTTCCTTCCCGATTTTCGGACTTGTTGCAGGAACCAGCATAAAGCAGTCATACGACGCAGGAACGTTCAAGGCTGAATGAGAAACAAGATTTTGGGGAATGATTCCAAATTGTCAAAGAAAACGGATATGAAGAGATATGGATATATATTGATGATTGCGGCTCTTGTGGCCGCGGGCTGCGCGAAGGAATCTGATGTTCCTGAGGCCCCGAAGGCTCCGTCTGCGCTTTCCGACTCGCCGTCGGCCGTGCCGGGACTTGTCCGCATCCGGGTCAGCGACGTCCTCGCCGAGGAACTCCTCGCCGCCGCCGACTCCGACGGGAAGGTGGCTCTTGACAAGGTGCCGCAGTTTCAGATTGACGGGCTTGAGATAAGCTCAGTCACCACCTCCTTCCACATCGGGGGCAAGTTCGAGAAAGTGCAGCGCGAGTCCGGGCTTCACAGGTGGTTCGATGTCGAATACGACGAGGCGACCCCTCTCACGAAGGCCTCTGCAGGACTCTCGACGGTCGATGGCATCGCCCATATGGAGCCGGTCCATATTCCCGAAAGCCGTGCGGTCACGATGAATGACCCCTACTATGGCGTGCAGTGGCACTACCACAGCACGGGAAAGGGCAGCTCGGTCGAGGGCATTGACATAAAGCTTCAGGAGGCATGGGATCTCTACGGGGTGTATGGCAACAGCAGCGTGATTGTGGCAATCATCGACTCCGGCGTTGACACCTCGCACCCGGACCTTGAGGGCAACCTCTGGACGAACGAGGCGGAGCTTAACGGCACGGAGGGACGCGACGACGACGGCAACGGCTACAGGGACGACATCCACGGCTACAACTTCGTCGCCGGCTCGGCCGCCATCCACGCCGAGAACCACGGGACTCATGTCGCGGGAACCGTCGGCGCGGTGAACAACAACGGCGTCGGGGTCTGCGGAGTCGCCGGCGGACGCTACCCTCAGAAGGGCGTGCAGCTGATGTGCCTTCAGATTATGGACGAGACTCTGCCCGACAAGGGCGCGAACCTGCTCAAGGTCTTCCAGTACGCGGCCGAGAACGGCGCTGTCATCGCCCAGAACAGCTGGGGCTACAAGAAGGACGTGACGGAGATGCCTGCGGGCGACGTCACGGCCATCAACTACTTCATAGACCATGCGGGAATGAATGCCGACGGAAAGCAGACCGGTCCGATGAAGGGCGGACTGGTCATCTTCGCCGCCGGAAACGACGCCCAGGACTACGCCTACCCTGCAAAGTACGAGAAGGTGCTTTCGGTCGCGGCGATAGGGCCTGACGGAAAGGCGGCTTATTACACCAACTACGGTGACTGGGTGAGCGTCTGCGCCCCGGGCGGAAACGAGCGCCTGGTGGAAGGCGGGATTTACAGCACGCTCCCCGGAGCCAAGTACGGCTACCTCCAGGGCACCTCGATGGCCTGCCCTCATGTCTCCGGACTCGCCGCCCTCACGCTCTCTGCCTGCGGAGGCCCGGGCTACACCTGCGATAAGCTCTTCGAGACCATCGTGAACAGCTGCGACGAGTCGATATACAAATACAACCCGACGATGACCGGGAAGCTCGGCAAGGGAATGATAAACGCCGTGAACGCGCTCTCTTCGATAAGCACCGTTCCGCCGGAGGCCGTCTCGCATCTTGAGGTCGTGGCCAACTCCAACACCCTGAACATCATAGCCGACCTTCCTGAGGACCCCGACGCGGAATATGCCTACAGCTACAAGGTCTATTACAGCAAGTCGGCGTTCACCTCCCTCAACCCCTCTTCGGCCTCCACCGCCGTTTTCATCGCCTCCTCGCTTGATGCCACGGAGGACGGCTACAGGAAGATTAGCCTCAAGGGACTGGACTTCAACACGAAATATTGGTATGCGGTCTCCGCGCTCGACTTCGCCGGCAACGAGTCCCCGCTCTCCGAGGTGGCGGAAATCACCACCGGAGGCAACACGGCGCCGGAAATCAGCGTGAACGACGCGGCTCCGGTCAGCATCGAATCCTACGAGGCGGCGATGAGGATTTACACCGGCTCCGACCCTGACGGGCACTCCGTTTCATTCTCCTGGACCTGCGACGAGCCGTCCGCCGTCTCATTCGTGAAGCTGGACGAGGACATAGTCCAAGTGGAGGTCTCTGGGGTGAAATCCACCCCGGGCAAGCACTGGTACAGGCTCACGCTCACCGACGAATATGACCTTGCCACCGTCCTTGAGGTTCCCTACACCGTCAAGACCAACCACGCTCCGGTGCTTAGGGCTGAAATCGGGACGCTCGCGGTGAACGGCGTGAAGGGCAGCTGCACCGTTGATGTGAATGACTGGTTCTCCGACGAGGACAGCGAGGAACTTTTTGCCGTGGTGAGCATCGGGGACAGGAGCGTTGTTGCGACCGAAATCTCCGGCGGAAAGGTGACATTCACGGGAAAGAGGCTCGGGCGCACAAATGTCACGCTGAAGGCTTCCGACGCGAAGGGCGAGTTCGCCGAACAGAGTTTCTCTCTCGTGGTGAGGGATTCCTCCTCTCCGCTCGACGTCTATCCTAACCCTGCGACGGACCACATCAGCATCCGTCCGGGTGCCGACAGTATCGATGCTTCGGTCATCATCGTCAATCAGGCCGGAACCGTCATGTTCAGCAAGGGGACGACGTTCGGAATAAACTCTCCTCTGAGGGTTGAGGTCGGGGCGCTTGCTCCGGGAAGATACACCGTTCGTGTCAAGAACGGTTCGGAAATATATGGAACATCAACATTCGTGAAGAAATGAGAAAGCTGAAGGACATTACAGGACTTATGAATATAGGAAAGTTGGTGAATATGAAAAAGTTGGCGGTGATTGCCACTGTTGTTCTCATGCCGTTTGCGGCGCTCTCCGCTCAGGATGCCGCGTCCTCCTCGGCCGCAATGTCGTTCCTTGACCGTGCGCATGGTGCGGTGCGTCAGGCAACAGCCGGTGTCGGGACGCTTTCTGACGATGCCTATGCCCACTGGGGCAATGTCTCCGCGGCCGCGTTCTCCGAAAGCACATTTAAGGTCGGCGCGGGCTACGGATTCTGGCAGCCGTCAGCAAACAAGGTCAATGTGACCGACTTAGGAGCATTCTGGTGCATCGACGAAAAATGGACGGTTACGGCGGGAGTTTCCGTCGCGGCATACGCGAAGGAGCACCGCATGGACGAGTACGGGACAGCGCTTTCGGATTTCCGTCCGACGGACATGACGGCCGGTGCGGGCGTGGCCTACAGAATCATTGACTGCCTCAGTATTGGCGCGGCCTTCAACTGGGCAGGCTCACACGGGATTGAATGCAGCCTCAATGCCTTCGCCGCGGATGTGAACCTGACGTTTCGGAAATACGGCGTCAATGTCACGGCGTTCGCGAAGAACCTCGGAACTAAAATTAAGGCATCTGACGGCGTGTCCTACAGCCTTCCGATGAGCGCGGGTTTCGAAGCCGGTTACGGACGGACTTTCGGAAAGTCAAGCGTCTATGCCGTCCTTCAGGGACAGTG
This sequence comes from bacterium, assembly GCA_963596955.1. Taxonomy (GTDB): domain Bacteria; phylum Bacteroidota; class Bacteroidia; order Bacteroidales; family UBA932; genus Cryptobacteroides. The sequence continues at coordinate 8,396 of CAVBPI010000016.1, forward strand.
CTGGTTCGGCGGGCCGTTCGGAATCGCTCCTTCCGCCGCTGCCGAATACTCTTGGAACAACATGATTTTCTGCCGCGCCGGACTGCACTACGGCTCGAAGAAGAACGGCCTTCCGAGCTACGGCTCCCTCGGTCTCGGACTTTGCCTGCACGGGTTCAGCCTCGACCTGAGCTGGAATGTCGCCCTCGGAGTGATGAAGAACAGCTTTGCCTGCGGAGTGGGCTACAGTTTCTGAAGTAAGGCCCTGCATTATTAAGACTTGGTTATGAAGAATATGAAGATGAAAGCACTCAAAATATTTTCCGTCGCACTTGCCCTCACGGTTCTGCTTCCGTCCTGCGCGAAGGATGTTGAGGAAACGCCGGCAGCGACGAAGATTGACTGTTCGTTCAAGATAAACGTGTCCGACATCACCGGAAACTCAGTGAAGCTTTCGGCGGTTCCGACGAAGATGAGCGTGAAATATTGCCTTTCCGCCGTCCGCCGCGACATCTATGAACTCTATTCCGACAAGAATGAATTTGCGGCCGACAACCTCATCGATATGAAGATGAACGCTGACGAGGAAGGTGTTGATTTTAAGGAATATATATCCAAAAACCGCCTTTCCGGCTCATCACCGAAAACCGTCGGCGGTCTGTCGCCCGAGACTGAATACGTCGCCTTCGCATACGGAATTTCGGACGAAGGGGATATAGTCACGAATATATATTCCTCCGAATTTACGACCGTCGAAGGGGAGAGGCTTGTGAATATGGGATTCGAGTTTGAACTGCTCGACGTCGGAAGCACTGAGACCACGGTGAAGGTCACTCCGGAGCACAATGACATCATGTATTATTGGGACATTCTTCCGGTTGCGGAGATTACGAAATACACGGAGGCACAGATTGTCGATATCCTCAATTCGGACGGAACTCTCGCCGATCATTGTCTCTACGGCGCTGACACATACACCTTTACGGGCTTGAAGCCATCCACGAAATACTGTCTCTTCGCGTTCGTCTATGACGAGGATGCGGGAGCGGGCAAGTTCTCTGTCAAGGAGTTCACCACAGACGAGCCTTCGGCTGACGTTCAGGAGGCATACAAAAAGTGGCTCGGCACATGGACAGTGACCAGTACCTCCGCCGAACTTCTCGGCAAGCCGGTTTCGTTCGACATCATCATTTCCGAAAATGTCTTCTGTGAGAGCTACAAGGTTGTCGGCTGGGGAATATCAATCGCGAGAACCCTCCCTGTCATGGCCGGGTTTGACGCGGAGACCGGCTATCTCTACTTCGTGAACGCCTACACCGCGAGCCGCTACTCCGACACCTCCGTTTCGGGCTACATCTGCCACTTCGGACGCTTCGACCACGGCGACGGCTACTACCTCATCACCGAGGGCGGCTTCGCGGCACTGATAGGCCGGCAGAATGAGGACGGCACCGCGCAGGTGGTCGGCAACCAGTTCACGGCCGACTCCGCTGCTCCATACACCTTCTCCGGAATGGACTACTTCCTCTACGCGAACGGCAGCATATATAATTTCTCATCAGCCTCTCAGTTCGTCTATGGGAACTTCCCTGTCGGGCCATACACGCTGAAGAGAAAGGAGAACATAATCACCAGCGACATGACCTTCTCTCTCGAAATCGACGAGAAGTCCTCGACCTCGGCAAGGATAAGCGTCTCGCCTTCAAAGGACGACGAGACCTATTTCTACGATGTCCTGCTCGGCTCCGATGCGGACGCGCTCGATGATGACCAGATGCTCGTCATGCAGTTGGAGAGCGCATACGCAAGCTACGGAGGCATAGCCAACAACCTCCACACCGGCTCGAACTATCAGGACTATTCCGGAATGACCGCCGGCACGGAGTACTGCGTGGTGGCCTTCGGCTACGACCTCGACCATGCCACGACGGCCGTCGCCCGCAAGAAGTTCACGCTTTCCGGCGAGAGCGAGAGCAACGCGCTGATTCTTTCTGTGACCAACCCGACGGACAAGGGTGCGATTGTCTCCGTGACGCCGGCTAACACGGACACATATTTCTGGAATATCTATGAGAAGGGATTTGTGGATCATTACTCGACCTCTGACGACCTCATAAAGGCAATCGACACCTTCCTCATGAGCCAGGGCGGCATCGGAGCCTTCCTGAACACGGGCGGCAAGGCGGTGCAGATTTCCTCGCTCGACGCGGACAAGGACTACTATCTCGTGGCCTTCGGGCACAACGGGAACACCGCGACTTCCGCAGTCTATAAGAAGGCGTTCAGAACTGATGCCGCGGGCGAGGTCACGGACGGCTGGCAGGCCTGGCTCGGGACATGGGAGGCGACAAGCTCCACCTCGGAACTCTCCTCCAAGCCTATCAAGATGACCGTCACGATTGCTCCGGGAACTACCGGAAAGAAGTACTACATCCACGGCTGGGGCATATCATCGCCTCGCAACGCGCTTGTTGCCACGGTCGAGGGCGAGTACCATTCCGAGGACGGCACGCTGTCGATAATGAACAACCAGGTGTTCGCGGAGAACGCCAACTACGGCTCGTTCGGAACGGCCGACGTGCTCTACTGCGCGAGGGTTCTGGACCCTTCCACCTCGAAATATGTCCCTATGGCGGGCAAGTTCTACGCGATGTCCGGAGTCATGGGCAAGGACGGGCAGCAGGCCGGGATGCGCTGCGCCATTCAGGAGTATCAGGGACGGAAATACACCGTTTCCACCATGGAGATTACCCTCATAACGTCCTCAGGTTCAGTGCTCTACTACACGGCTGACGAAGGCTACACCTACGGCGACTATCCGATTGGGCCGTTCACGATGAAGAAGACCTCGGATTCATACGATATGGCTTCGGAGCCGGCAGCCGCCGGCGCTTTCGGGGCACATGGACAGGTGCGTCAGGCCTACGCCTACTGGCCGCTCGGTGCTCCGGAACTCTCGTCAGGTGAATCCACGCCGTCTGCGGCGGGAAAGACTCCGGCGGTGCTTCCGGGATGCGCTGACACGGGTCGCAGCGTGCTCTACATGAAGGCGATGACTCCTTCCGACCGTGGACTCGGTGCAGCGTTCATGTACTGGGGCGGCAAGCTCTCGTGGAAGTTCGAGGAGTCGGCCTCGAGGGCAGGAAAGGATTTGAATTAGACTATCAAAGGTATTTTATAAGTATTAACAAAACAAAAGTAGTGTATGAAAAGGACTATTGGCTTAACAGCGCTGTTTCTCGGCATCCTTTCGGTAATCGGATGCGGGAAGGAGGAACCCGTCACGGAGGTTCCCGAGGCTACATTGTCTGCCACGAGTCTGGTCTTTGACCGGGCCGAGTCGCAGAAAACCGTCTATGTGAAGCTTCAGGGGGACGGCTTGGCGGTCGCGTCCGTGCGGAGTTCCGAGAATTGGTGCGGAGCGGAGTATGACAGTGACGGGGCGATTGTGGTCAGCGTGACTGAAAATGAAACTGAATCTGTCCGCAGGGCTGTCGTGACAGTCGCTTTCAGCGACGCTGCCGTTGCGGAAAAGACCATAAGCGTGGCTCAGGAATCGGGGAGTGCCAAGGTTCTGGAGACCACTGCGGTCGCGGGATATGTGTTTGACTGCCGCGGAGGCGAGTATAAGTTCTCCGTTGAGGCAAGCGACGGCTGGACGGCCGAACTCGTCGATTGCGACTGGGCTTCAATTGCTTATGATGCCTTCACCGTGACCATCACCGCTCCGGCAAATGAGGGCGACGCGGCTCTGACAGGCAAGGTGAAGGTAACATCAGGCGATTCGTCGCTCGAATATTCATTCACGCAGGAGACTGTCGCCGACAACAAGTATCTGAACCTTCTGGGCAAATACGACATCTATGCCGAAACTTGGTACTATGTCTCATATATCAGTTCAAGCACGATGCAGGGCACGTGCTATTCCGTCGGAAAGAGCGGCACCCTTCGTGAGGTTCTGCCGGAAAACCCTGAAAGCGCTCTTTACACCTCCGAAGTGGAGCTTGCCGAGGATAAGTACGGCATTTCCTACAAGCTTAAGAATTTCCTTGTGGAGGGACAGGATGTCCCGGTCAATTTCAATGCTGAAACCGGCTCTCTTGAGATTCCGACTCTTTGGAACGTCGGACAGGTTCTCATGCGCTACTCGACAAAGGATCCTGCGGAGTATATGCCATGCTTCTTTGTAGGGTACAGGGTGGATGGCTCGAACCTGCGGCTCGTGAGCAGCACTACCGCGTCTCTTCCTTGCGGAGTTTCCGAAGACGGCAGCACCATATCCATATCCACGGCTCCTCTTTCTCCTGAAACGACTGAAGGCGAGGCACCGATAGTTTACGGAATTTGCCTCTCGTATATGCACATGGGGCTTTCCTCTCCTGCGCTGACGCCTTTCAAAGGAATGTATATGCCTTATGGAAGCACTATAGAGCTTCGGAAGGTTACGGGAGACGACGCTCCGGCAACAGATATAGAATAATAATGACAAGTGAGTAATATGAAAAAGACGATATATATGTTTCTTGCCGCAGTGATGGCTCTTGCATCATGTGCGAAAGACAATCTTGAACCGACTGACGGACCGAAGGGACCGGAACGCAAGGCCCGTCTTGAGGTCACTTCCGACAACGGACTTTTTGTGCCGTCTGAGGACGGGACTTCAGCCGAACTGAACTTCAAGACAAAGGGAGGGGAGGTGATTGTCGCCGTCTCCACCAACCTTGACGAATGGAACTACAGCCTTTCCGACGACAGCTGGCTTTCAGTTTCCGCCGACAAGCACTATCTGACTCTCACGGCTCCGCTCAACGAGAGCGACAAGAGCCTTGCGACGACACTCACCGTAACGGCGCACGACGCGAACGACAATGAGGCAAGCTATGTGATAAATGTGTCGCAGAATTGGGCCGGGCAGCCGGAAATAACTCCTTCTACCAATGCGGTACGCTTCCCGGCGTTCGGTGAACTCTCTTCGGAAGTGAAGATTGAGACAAATCAGGAGAACCTGAAATTCGAGTGTACTTCACAGTGGCTGCTTGTCGAGAAAGTGGAGGGCGGTCTTATGCTTTTCGTCAATCCGAACACGACGACGGCTGTCAGAACGGTCGATCTCAAGCTGACGGCCGGCGCAGGCAAGGACGCGGCGACCGATGTCATAAGAATCAGTCAGGACGGAAAGGCCTATCTTGAACTCTCCACAAATGTCGCACATTGTGACGGAAAGGGCGGAGTGAATGAGATTACATTCACCTCAAATCCTGAACTTGGAGTTACGGTCTCTCCTGCCGAAGGCGACGACTGGTATTCCGTTACCGAATCAGACGGCAAGATAACCGTCAGCATAAATCCTTCTTCCGACAACAAGCAGAGAAAGGGCGAGATCGAAGTCCTTGTCGGTGAACTTGAGAACACAACCGCAGGCAAGATTAAGGTCATCCAGATTGGCGAGGACACCGAGGAACTCATGGTGGAATACCGCATCAACAATGACAACACGATTCTGAATGAATGCGGCGTGGCCCCGACAACCAGCATAAAGACGATAGATGTGACCGTCGATTGGGGAGACGGTTCTGAACCTGAACACCTTGACGGAAGCGTCGCTCCTTCCCATCTGTATAAGAAAGCCGGAAAATACCTTGTGGTGGTTAAAGGAACAGCACCCGCGTATGACCTTTCCGACAACAGCTTCTACAGTATCGAATCTGCGACATGGAGCGCCAACATACTCAACGTTATTTCCTGGGGCAAGTTCGGCGTCGTTGAGGCCAAGGCCATGTGCAAGTCTTCGGAGTTTCTTGAGAACATCCCGGGAGACACCTGCGGCTCATTCGAGAACGTGACTGACTTTACGGAATCGTTCAATAACTGCAAGCGTCTTAAGGAAATTCCGGAGGATCTGTTCAAATATGCCACAAAGGCCACCAAATTTCAGAGCACGTTTGAATCGACTGCCGCCGTCAAGGCCATTCCGGAGAAGCTTTTCGCGAACTGTCCGGACGTGACGGCGTTTGACTACACTTTCTCCGGCTGCGGAGTCGGCAATGTCAAGCTCGGGGCAAAGGTTGAGGATGGCAACATGATAGATGTTCCGGAGGGACTCTTCGCCGCCTGCCCGAATGTAACCAAGTTCACACAGTGCTTCGCCTACACCAAGATAGCGACTCTTCCGGAGAACCTGTTTGCCAACAACACGAAAGTGACTTCTTTCAACGGCCTGTTTGCCTACTGCTCTGAGATGGAGACCGTTCCGACCGGCCTGTTCGCGCATAACCCTAATGTGACGGATTTCGCGTGGCTGTTCTACGGCTCTCATGTCAAGAGCCTTCCTGCCGGTCTTTTCAAGAGCAACACCGCGTCGTCCGTTCAGATTCGCCAGATGTTCATGGAGGCGACGATAGAGGAAATTCCTGACGGGTTCTTCGAGGGTCTGGACGGCGTGAAATATACCAATCAGGTTTTTGAAAATGCAGTGTTCAATGTTCCTCCGCGTGCAGGAATGCTGAAAGGACTCGTCAATGCTACTTCGGCATCGGAAATGTTCTACGGAACTAACATCACGGAGATTCCGGCCGGTCTTTTCGATGGCTTCGGTGAGAACTCAACCGCAATCGATATGTCAAAGGCGTTCTTCCGCTGCGAGGGACTTACCACTGTTCCGGCGAATGTGTTTGATGCCGTAGCTACAAAAATTACCACCCTCAATGCCTGCTTCCAGAACTGCGTGAACCTCAAGACTGTTGCCGACGGATTCGCAAATTCCTGCACGAATGTCAATAATATAGGCAACCTCTTCTACGGCTGCACATCTCTTGAATCCCTCCCGGCATCCATGCTGACGGGTTCCGCAGCCAAGCTGAAGACCTGCACAAATGTATTCTGGGGCTGCACGGCACTGAAGTCTGTGCCGGATAATCTGTTCGAGTTCATAACAGTGGCAAGCCCTACATTCAACTTCTGTTTCAACAGTTGCACGTCGTTGACAAAGGTTGGTGCGAATGTCTTTCCTGCAACCACTGCCGCGTCGGGTCTGAACAATGTGTTCCAGGGCTGTACGGCGCTGACGGACATTTCTTCGGATGTGTTTGCCAACTGTACTAAAGTGACGACGGTTTCCGCAATATTCAAGGGCTGCACGGCACTGAAGACCGTCCCTGGAGGACTGTTCGCGAAGATGACCGGAGTGAAGACTTTTGACTCCGTGTTCATTGACTGCACGGGCCTTGAGAGCGTGCCTGAGAATCTGTTTGCCGGCAACACGGCTGTGACCAAATTCCAGAAGATTTTTTACAACTGCCCGGCCTTGAAGTCCGTACCTGCGGAACTTTTCGCAAAATGTTCAAAGGTTACCGATTTCAACAATCTTTTCTGGGGCTGCGGTTCGCTTGCAGAAATCCCGGCCGGACTCTTTGACGGATGTCCTTTAGTGACCAATTTCACAAACCTTTTCTGGAATTGCACCTCGCTGAAGAGCATTCCTGCCGGATTGTTCGCAAAATGCACGAAGGCCGTGACATTCGTTGACACCTTTGCCGGCTGCACGGGCATTGAGGCAATTCCTGAAGGACTTTTCGGCAATGTTCCGAACACAACGTCCGTAAGTTTCAAGGAGTGCTTCATAAACTGCACCGCGCTCAAATCAATACCGGCAGGATTGTTCGACAATGTGAAGAAGGCAAGGTATTTCAACTACACGTTTGCGAACTGCACTTCCCTCACCGGCGAGTCTCCATACACCATGCACAGCGGGGTCAAGGTGCATCTTTATGAACGCAAGACTTTTGACACGTCCATTTATAACTCGAGCGTACAGGGAACAGGCTGCTTCATGAACTGCGCGGGTCTGAGCGACTACGACAACATTCCGACCGGCACGACGAACGGATGGAAATAGGTTTCCCAAGTTTCAAGGTAATAAGAACAGAAGAACATGAAAAGATATATAAACATGATTTGTGCGGCTGCGGCACTTCTCCCGCTCGTGGCCTGCGAAAAGGAAGTGGCTCCGGAGGCTCCTGCTGAGGAGGTTCTGGTCGGGAATGTCGAACTGTCATCTACTCAGACGGTATTTCCTGTCGAGGGCGGAACAAAGACCGTCCTTGTGAGCGCCAACGGGGAGTGGTACTACGACTGCGACTACACATGGCTCAGCATCACCGCTGACCTCGACGGGAACACGGTAACTTTCACCGCGGAACCCAACACCACCGGCAAGACCCGTTACGGCGTGGTTTCGGTCATCTGCGGCGACGAGGGCTACACTGACTGCCGCGACATCAAGGTGATGCAGGTCTGCACCCCGGTCAGCCTTGCCGCGGACGGCGAGACGGCCAACTGCTACATCACCGCTCCGGGCGTGACCTACAAGTTCCCGGCTACTGTCAAGGGCAACGGCAAGGGTGACGGCAACTCGAAGTACATCGAGAACTGCGGGCTTGAAATCAAGAACGCCGCATACGCCGAGCTCATCTGGGAGGCGACCCTCGACGGCGACCGCACCCGCAGCCACAATGTCATCGACGGCGAGCCTGTGCTTGACGGCGGGAATGTCTGGTTCTCGACCGGAACCGAGCCGGGAAATGCCGTGATTGCGGTCTGCAATGCCGGCGGGGAGGTTCTCTGGAGCTGGCACATCTGGGTGAGCGCGGATGAAATCTCGACCAAGACCGACGACAACGGCCTCGTGTGGATGGACCGCAACCTCGGTGCTCTCAGCGTTGTTCCTTCCGAGGCGCAGAACACACGCGGACTTTTCTACCAGTGGGGTCGCAAGGACCCGTTCCTGCCTTCGGCCGCAGCTTTCGTTGAAATCCCTACTATCTACAACACCGATGATTCGAACACCCAAAACGCCAAATATGCCGAGCAGCTCAAACTTCGTCCGTCTGCAAATGTAAACAACGAGCAGAAAGGCGATGGAAAGCGAGGCATTTCCGCTGATGAGGCGATTGTCACATATCATGCTCCCGGAAATATGGCGTATTCCGTCGCGAACCCGGAGACGTTCATCTCAATCCATTCTGTATATACGGGCGGTATAAAGTGTGACTGGTACATAATGAATCCGGATAACACTACCGCTGACCAGTATGCTTCCAACC
>CAVBPI010000017.1:0-8286 GCA_963596955.1 bacterium
AAGATATACAAGGGCGGATACGAGGGGATGCTCGACGAGGAGAAGACACGCTCGTTCGAGAAGAAGGTGGCAGCTCTCGGGGAAGGCTCCGGGAAGGTCGTCGCCGTGTTCGGCTACGGTGTGCTGATTCCTCGCTTCAGGAACCTCTATGACACGAAATGCTTCTTCGACATCACTCCGAAGACCTCCATACTCAGGATTCGCCGCGGAGAATACGCCAACATCGGCAAGAAGCGCCCGGACATGATTAACCGCGTCATCCGCCGCTGCTACTACTGCGACTTCGAGATGGCCGTGTGCAGCCGCCGCGAGCTTCTGCAGAATAACGTCCCGGACTTCTGGTTCCTCAGCGACGACCCGCAGAACATTCAGATGCTGCCTTACGAGGCCTTCGCGGACATCTGCGCGCAGCTCGTGAAATACCCGTTCCGCGCGAAGCCATGCTACATTGAGGGCGTCTGGGGCGGCTCCTACATGAAAAATCACCGTCACCTTCCGGAGAAGATGCGCAACGCCGCCTGGGTGTTCGACTTCATCCCGATGGAGGTGAGCGTCGTGGTGGAGGCCGGCTCTGAAAAACTTGACATCAACTTCTGCTCTTTCGTATGCAGGGAGGGCGAGAACCTCATGAGCAGGGACGCGGTGGAGAAGTTCCACGGCTACTTCCCGATACGCTTCAACTACGACGACAGCTACCACTCCACCGGCAATATGTCCATCCAGTGCCACTCCGGCTCCGCCTACAACCGCGAGCACTACGGCGAGTTCGGGCGTCAGGACGAGAGCTACTACGTCTGCGTGACGGGCCACGACGCGAAGACCTTCATCGGCTTCCGTGACGACGCGGACATCCCGCAGTTCTTCAGGGACATCGAGGCCGCCGACACGGAGCACAAGAGCTGCGACTACATGAAATATGTGAACTATGAAGAATCAAAGCCCGGTCTTCAGGTGATGCTGCCGGCGGGGACCATACACTCCAGCGGCCGCAACCAGGTGATTCTGGAAATCGGCTCGCTCACCATCGGCTCCTACACCTACAAGATGTACGACTATCTCCGCCTCGACTTTGACGGGAAGCAGCGCCCTATCCACACCCGCCTCGGCGAGGAGAATGTCGCGCAGCAACGGCGCGCGTCCGTGATTCACGACCCGCAGAGCCCGGACTACATCGTGCAGAAGCCCCGCGTGGCGGCTTCCGGAGAGGGCTGGAAGGAGATGATTCTCGGAGAGAACGAGCAGCTTTATTTCAGCCTCCGCCGCCTCGACTTCGAGACCGAATGCCCGCAGGACACCCGCGGTGAGCGCTTCCATGTGCTCGCGCTTGTCGATGGCGATCATGTCCGCGTGCGCAGCAAGGAACACCCGGAAAGGTTCTACGACATGGACTACCTCGACATAGTCTGCGTGCCTGCCGACATGGGTGAATATGTCATCGAGAACCTCGGCAAGGAGCCGGTGATGGTGCACAAGACCATGCTGAGGGACGGCTATCAGGATGTCATCCTTTAACGCGATGCCTATGGAAACCCTTCTTCTCGACGTCGGCGGCACCTTCATAAAGTGCTCCGACGGGCGGGAGATTCCAATCCGCTCCGACGGCAGCCGCGGGGAGATTTCATCGTCCTTCGCGGAGGCTGTCGGCGCGTTTTGCGGCGAGGCGTCCGCCGGGGACGAGGCCGTGACTATAGGGAACGAAGCCGTGACTATAGGGAACGAAGCCGTGACCGCCGGAGGAAAGGCAATGGGGCGCCGCAGAATCGCGGTGGCAATCCCGGGGCCGTTCGACTATGAAAGGGGCATATTCCTGATGAGGCACAAATTCGCCGCCGTCCATGGAGAAAGCTTCCGCGAGGTGGCCGGGGTTCCGGAATGTGTGGAACTGCGCTTCACGCACGACGTGAACGCCATGCTCCTCGGCGAGATGACCGGCGGGAACGGGCGCGGTTTTTCCAGAGTGGCGCTCGTTACGCTCGGCACGGGACTCGGATTCGCGATGTCCATAGACGGGCATATACTCAAGAATGAGGCGGGCTCTCCGCTCGTCAGCATATTCAGTCTCCCCTATCGCGACGGCATTCTCGAAGACTACGCGTCAAAACGGGGATTTCTCCGCACGTTCCGCTCTCTCGGCGGACATGGCGCGGACACGGTGAAGGACATCGCCGCTCTCGCCGACGGAGGAGACGCCGTCGCGCTGGAGACATTCCTAAGCGTCGGAGCCACGATTGCCGGGGTCATATCCCCGATTCTTAAGGAGCATGGAATCGAGTGCCTTCTCTTCGGAGGCCAGATTTCCCGTTCGTTCCGTTTCATGGAGAGGGCGCTGCGCGAAGGACTGTCCGACGAGGCGCGGCTCAGGAGCATATCCCCGGTTTCGGACTTCGACAACGCGACGTTCAACGGGCTTCGCGCCATGTTCCGAGGGGCATAATATAATTTGAGTATGGAAAAGAAAGCATTGATATTGGGCGTAATCGCCATTGCGGCGGCAGGATGCGCGAAAAATGAGATTAGCATCATTCAGCACGAGGGCTACACCGTCGTGACCCAGACGCGCGGGCCGGAACTGGGCTACAGCGAGAGTTCGGGAGTGAGGATTCTGAACATCGACGGGTTCGCGTTCAAGGACCTCGACAAGGACGGGGAGCTTGACGTCTATGAGGACTGGCGCAGGAGCGTCGCCGAAAGGGCGCGGGACCTGGCGTCTCAGATGCCGGTCGAGCGGATATGCGGGCTGATGCTCTACTCAAGCGCGGTCGATGCCATGAGCGCGGAGCTGACGCCGACGCAGGAGAAGTACCTCAGGGACGACTTCATCCGCCACATGCTCGTGAGGAACGTGGCCGACGCGGCTACCGGAGCGGCATGGTCGAACCGCGTGCAGGCATTCTGCGAGTCGGAGCCGTTCGGCATCCCTTCCAACAACTCCACCGACCCGAGGAACTACACCAACGGGCAGGCAAACACCAACACCTACAAGCCCGAGCCTGACGGGGAGTTCGACCCGGACGGGACAAGCAAGATTTCGCTGTGGCCGCGCGAGGTGGGAATGGCGGCGACCTTCGACCTCGATGTGGTGCGGCGCCACGGCGAGGTCGTGTCCTCCGAATACCGCGCCCTCGGAATCACCACCGCACTTTCCCCTCAGGCCGACCTTTCCACCGACCCGCGCTGGAGACGGTTCTACGGCACATTCAGCGAGAGCCCGGAACTCAACCGGGACATCGTGCGCGAGTACTGCGACGCGTTCCAGACCACGGAAGGGGTCAAAGGAGGCTGGGGCGGCGGCTCGGTCAACTGCATGGTCAAGCACTGGCCCGGCGGCGGAACCGGCGAGGCGGGGCGCGACGCGCATTTCGGAACGGGGAAATATGCCGTCTATCCCGGATGCAATTTCTCCCGGAATCTCATTCCGTTCATCGACGGGGCGTTCAGGCTCCGCGGCGGTACGGAGATGGCGTCGGCCGTGATGCCGTACTATACGATTTCCTACGGTCAGGATCCTTCCGGTGAGAATGTCGGAAACGGGTTCAGCCACTATATAATTCAGGAACTCCTGCGGGACAAGTACCGCTATGAGGGAGTCGTCTGCACCGACTGGGGAATCGTGAACGACTGCAGGAAAGCCTACGAGCACAGCGGCACGCCGTGGGGAATGGAGACACGGTCGCCGGCCGAGAGGAGGCTGAAATGCTTCGAGGCCGGGATGGATCAGCTCGGAGGAGCGGCCGACAACGCAATAAGCCTTGAGGCCTACAGGCTCTGGGAAGAGAAATACGGCAAGGAGAGCGCACGGGAGCGCTTCGAGCTGTCGGCAGTGCGCCTTCTCACGAACATCTTTCGCGTCGGCAACTTTGAGAACCCGTATGTCAGTCCGCGGAAAGCGGCCGAGACGGTGGGCTGCCGGGAATATGTCGCGGCCGGCTACGACGCGCAGCTCAAGTCTGTCGTCATGCTGAAGAACCACGCCCACGCCCTTCCGCGGAAGGAAAGGGCAAAGGTCTGGCAGCCGGTGAGGCACGTGGCGGCAGGCCTGACGCACTGGCAGAAGCCTACCCTACCCTATGACGAGCGTCCGTTCGGCGAAGAGCTGCTGGGCAGGTACTTCGACATCGCCGCCGCTCCGGAGGAGGCCGACTTCGCCCTCGTTGCGATAAAGAGCCCGATCGGCCATTGGGGCTACATCCTGCCGAACGACGAGTACCCGGAGGGGCACTATCAGCCGATAAGCCTCCAGTACGCCCCCTACACTGCCGAGTCTGCACGCGAGAGGAGCATAGCCGGAGACGGCCCCGCCGACAACCGCTCCTACAGGGGCTTCACCGAGACCACCTCAAACGAGGCTGACATGAAGCTCGTGCTTGACACCAAGGCGGCAATGGGAGACAAGCCGGTGATTGTGGTAGTCTCCTGCGACCGTCCGTTCGTGCCGGCGGAGATTGAGCCCGCCGCCGACGCCCTGCTGCTCGCCTTCGGGGTGTCCAACAATGCGCTCCTGGACATAATCAGCGGCCGCTTCGAGCCTTACGGCCTCCTTCCGATGCAGCTTCCTTCCGGCATGAAGACGGTCGAGGAGCAGTGCGAGGACGTGCCGTTCGACATGGAATGCTACCGCGACTCCGACGGCAACTCCTACGACTTCGCCTTCGGCCTCAACTGGAACGGCGTCATCTCCGACCGCCGCGTCAGGACCTACGGGCGCCGCTGACTTCACCCCACCCTCCTGAAGCCAAGAAGCTGCAATATCTGAATATGATTATTGCAGCTTAAGCTATTTTTCGTATTTTTGCCGTCAAATGGAAAAGACGGCGGATATATTGTGGAATTCGTTTGACAGGGCCGACGACGGAAGGAGCTTCAGGGCTCTGTTCGATGCGTGGTACGAGCCGCTGTGCCGCTATGCCGAGTTTTTCTTGCGGGACAAGATGGACGCCGAGGAGGTTGTGCTCGACTTTTTCCTGCACCTGTGGCGGGACAGGGATTCCATACAAATCCGGAAGTCGTTCGAAGCATACGCCAAAAGTGCCGTCCACAACCGATGCATGAACAGGCTGCGCTCGCGCAAGACGCATGAGGACATCGAAAAGGCCGGCTCCGTCTCGTTCGAGGAGGTCTATGAGTTCGACACGGACACGATAATCGACATCGCGTGGGAAGCGGCCTCGTCAATGCCGAGCAAGTGCCGTGACATATTCAACATGAGCCGCAAGGACGGACTGACATACGCCCAGATTGCCAAGAGGACGGGGCTGGAAGTGAAGACTGTGGAGGGATATATGACGAGGGCACTGAAATATATGCGCATCGCCGTGAAGAAAATCTATCTTTTTCTGATTTTCGTATAATATTCATAGGTATAACGAGACGTCCCGACAAAAAAACAAAATTCTTCGAGGGTATCGGGGTACTTCGGCGTGTCTATATGGAAAAGGACACATAATTATGAAGACCGGCATACCATCGGAAACAATCAGACTTATCGCGGGACACCTCAGGGGCACAAACTCGCCGGAACAGGAAAGACGTTTCGGAGAGTGGCTGTCCGCGCCGGGGAACGAGGCGGAATATGAGAAGTATCTGAAAATATGGAACGAAATCGCTGAAAGCGGGGAATTTGACTCCGACACGGCATGGACAGAGTTCAGAAACAGAGTGAACTCTGACAGGAACACGGCTTTCCGACGTGCTGTCCGCATCCTCGCCGGAGTTGCGGCTGCAGCGGCGGTTGCCGTTGTCACAGTGCTTGGCTACAGGACATTGGACGGTTCCGGCGTGCAGCCGGTAAACTTCGCCAGCGTCTCCGGAAAGAGCAAGGTCATGCTTCCGGACGGCAGCGAGGTGACACTCAACACAGGCTCGTCACTCGCCTACGACAAGTCATTCGGCAGGAAAGCGAGGAAAGTTCACGCCACAGGACGCGCTTTCTTCGATGTGGCGAAAGACAGGAAGAAACCTTTTGTAGTAGAGATAGACGGGCTTGAAATCAGGGTGCTCGGAACAAGGTTCGACGTGGAGCCGAGGCTTGACAAGGTGGTCGTGAGTCTCGTTGAAGGTTCCGTCGCGCTGTCGGCAGGGACTTCAGGAAAGGGAAGCACAATGTCGGCCGGGGAAGTCGCGGTCTATGACAAACTCAGCGGGGAGGTCAGCATATCAAAGGGTGACGTGAGGGGTCCGATGCTGTGGTGCTCCGACCGTCTGTCATTCTCGGACGCCACGCTCGATGCCGTGTGCAGGGACCTGTCACAGTGGTACGGAGTGAATGTAGTGCTCTCCGAAAACCTCTACGGCAAGGGCTGCATCAACTTCACCATCACCGACGAGTCCCTTGAATCCGTGCTTTCCATAATCAGCAGCACAACAAGGGTAAGCTACCGCTTCGAGGGGCCGAAGTCAGTGGTCGTCTATTAGGGACAAGAACAATATCTCAAGAAAGCTCAAATCAACCGCATTGAACACTTTAATATCCACATAAACATGCAGACAAAAAGACTATTATGCACAGCACTGTCTTTTCTCCTCCTCGTTTGCGGCAACGCATCCGCTCAGGAAAAGATGACGCTGAAACTCGACGGAGTCACGCTCCGCGAGGCCTTCACGGCTGTGGAGAAGGCCAGCAACTACTCTTTTTTCTATGACGCGCAGACCATTGACACCGGAGCCAAGGTTTCGGTCAATGTCAAGGACAGCGACATAGAAAGCACTATGAAGGCCGTGCTGCAGGGCACCGGCATCTCATTCACAATCAAGGGCAAGCAGATAGCCCTGATACCCCCCCCCAACAGACCGTTAAGGAAATACACCGTCAGCGGTACTGTCGTTGACAAGGACGGAGTCGGAATCGTCGGAGTCGCCGTGATGAGCGGCAGACAGGGTCAAGGCTGCCTCACGGACATCGACGGAAAATTCTCTCTTGACATTGACTCTGACGTCAAGACTCTGACATTCTCCTGCCTCGGCTACGCGGACAAGAGCATTGCAGCCCCTGCTGACTCCGCTCCCGTGAGGATTGTCCTCGACGAGGACACGCTCGCAATAGAGGAGACAGTGGTTGTCGGCTACGGAAGCCAGTCAAAGAGACTCGTCAGTTCGTCAATCACGTCCGTAAAGATGGACCAAGTCGACCGTGGAGCCGAAATCGACCCTATCAAGGCTCTTCAGGGACGAGCTCCGGGAGTGAACATCAGCAACTCTTCAGGAATCCCGGGGTCAAGCCCGAACGTAATCATCCGAGGCGTAAACTCTATCTCAGGCAATTCCAGTCCGCTCTATGTCGTTGACGGCATTCCTGCGGAATCCTATCCTAACATCAACTCGTCCGACATCGAGAGCATCGAGGTCCTGAAGGACGCATCCGCGACGGCGATTTATGGTTCCCGCGCGAACTCCGGAGTCATCGTCATAACCACGAAGAGCGGAAAGTCCGGCAAGCCGATAATCAGCGTCAACGGCACCTACGGACTTTCAACCATCGCGAAGGACATAAAGATGGCGAATACCGCCGAGTACATCCGGACAATGCAGGACGCCTTCGACTACTACAACCTGCAGATGATGCAGCTGAAGACATTTGAGATTCCGGAAAATCTCGAAGATTTCGACTGGATCGGGTCCGTTTCAAGGAACATTGCCCAAAGATACACCGCATCCGCAAGCGTGCAGGCCGGCAACGACATGACGCAGGCATTCCTTTCTTTCGGAGCGGAAGACCAGCAGGGCTACCTAAACAAGACAAACTTCGCCAAATACACCCTCCGCTCGAAAGTCAACCAGAAGCTGACCGACTGGCTGAAAGTAAACCTCAACCTCTCCGGGGCGTTCTCGCGCTACGACACGGTGGAGGAACGGGACGGATCGTTGAAACTGCTGAGGGCAGCCCGCGAGGAACAGCCTTGGTACACTCCGTACTGCACGCGCAGCGTGGAC
This sequence comes from bacterium, assembly GCA_963596955.1. Classification (GTDB taxonomy): domain Bacteria; phylum Bacteroidota; class Bacteroidia; order Bacteroidales; family UBA932; genus Cryptobacteroides. The sequence continues at coordinate 7,927 of CAVBPI010000017.1, forward strand.
TCGAAGGGTCGTGAAACAAGGGTAAACGCATACGGAGGAGACTACAGGACAATGAGCACCGACGGTCTCGTGCGCCACAACCCCGTGATGGCAATCAACGAGGAAGACTACTGGACCAACAAGCTGCAGCTTCAGGGCAGCCTATCACTTGACTTCACCCCATTCAAGGGCTTCAAGTTCACCCCGTCGCTCAGCGCATACGGCATCTATGACCATGTGACGAAGAAACTCACGGAACTCAACACCGAACGCGGCTACAAGGACGGATGGTCGGCTCTCTCCGAGCAGAAGAACGTGAGCCTTCGATATGTCTTCGATGCCGTGGCTTCTTATGACAACAAATGGAAGGACCTCACCTAC
>CAVBPI010000017.1:8296-11707 GCA_963596955.1 bacterium
GGCGTGCGCTCGGACAACTACGCCAACAGCGCGTTTCCCTCATCAAGCTTCAACCTCGTGACGAGCGGCTCGAACATCTACGCCAACGGCTTCAGCTACAATGCCTACGCCCTTGAGTCATGGTTCGCGAGGGCTGCAATGAACTGGAAGGACAGATATGTGCTCAACGCCTCATTCAGAACAGACGGTTCTTCAAGATTCCCGAAATCGTCGCGCTTCGGTTTCTTCCCTGCGGCATCGCTTGCATGGATAATCTCCAACGAAGAGTTCTTCCCTAAGACCGATGTACTTGACGAACTGAAGTTCCGCGTTTCCGCAGGACAGACAGGTTCGATGGACGGCATCGGCAACTGGGCGGCTATGGACCTCGTGGGAGCCGGCTCGTCCTACAATGGGAAGTCCGGTCTCTCGTTTTCGACTCCGGCGCAGAATCTCAAATGGGAGGTCGCGACGAAATACAATGCAGGCCTCAACGCCGAGTTCTTCAAGGGCAGGCTGAACGTTGACTTCGACTGGTTCCACTCCACCACCGACGACCTTCTTTATCAGAAGCCTGTAATCGTCACGTCCGGCTACAAGACACTCACCTCCAACATCGGAAGCATCACCAACGACGGCTTCGAGCTTTCGGTAGGAGGCACGCCTCTCAAGGTGGGCGACTTCAGCCTCCACATAGGCGCAAACATATCCTACAACCGGAACCGTCTCACCAAGCTCCTTGACGACAAGGACATAATCCCCCTGTCTCAGGCCAATCTCTACGGAGGCACAAAGCACGCCCTCGTCACAGGGCAGCCGGTTTCGACATGGTATATGCTGAACTTCGAGGGAATCTACCAGAGCGACGACGAGGTCCCGGAGAAACTTTACGCAAAGGGAGTCCGGGCCGGAGACTGCATCTACACCGACGTGAACGGCGACGGGGACATCGACTACAATGACGACAGGATGATTGTCGGCAAGGCCACCCCTGACTTCTTCGGAGGAGTTGACCTCAATTTCGCTTGGAAAGGGCTTGAACTTTCGATGTTCTGTCAGTACAGCATAGGAGGCAAGGTCTTCGCGGCATGGAAGGGCTGCGGTCAGGAGGGAACGGAACACCTCGGACTCAGCTCAGGAACGGTGACGGACGACAACGGCAAATCGGTCACGAACTACTTCAACATCAGCAAGCACGCCGCGAACAACTACTGGAAAGAAGGCTCGGGCATCAACGACATCCCGCGTCCGGTTCTTGCCGGCGTCCACACAGGATGGGACGTTGACTATAACATCCTCACATCCACCCGCTATCTCGAAGACGCCTCATATTTCAAGTTCAAGACAATCACACTTTCCTACCGTCTTCCGGACAAGGCGCTCAGGGCAATGAAATCTACCGTAGCCAAAGTGTTCTTCAGCGTGGACAACGCCTTCACGATTACGAAATATGACGGATACGACCCTGAAGTCTCCATGGCAAGCGCCCCCGCCTCAGCGGGATATGCGGTGGATTTCGGTTACCAGCCTTCTCTCAGATCCTACCTTTTCGGCATTCAGCTCCAGTTCTAAGAAAATTCGATAAAGATGAAAAACAAGATATTGATTACAAGCATTCTGTGTCTGTCGGCTCTTGCCGCGTCATCCTGCTCATGGCTTGACGCTCCGGCACCGAAAGACCAGATTCCGGCGGACAAGCTTACAAACGGCGACCTTGCTCTACTCACGAACGGAACCCTGCACCAGTATGAGGCATTCCTCAACAACCTCTGGTTCGAGGGAGACTACTTGGCAGAAAACTTCAAGGGCGGTCCTGGGTTCAACTTTGCTGACATCCACGGCGAGACCCAGTCCGCATCGGCCAGCATTCCTCTCACGAGATGGCAGTACTGCTACGACAAGCTCAGCTATGCCAACCTTCTGATAAAGTCAGCGCTCGAAGCATCCAACCAGGAGAGCGAGGCGACCAAGACTGCCCTCGGCACCGGCTACCTGTTCAGGGCTATGATTTACAACGGCCTCGTGCAGCGCTACGGCGGTGTGCCGATTGTAAAGGTTGCCGGCAGCACGGAGATCATCCCGCGCTCAAGCGAAGAGGAAGTCTGGGCATTGATTCTTGAAGACCTCAAGGCGGCTGAAGACCTTCTCGGAAACTACAGCAGCTTCGCCTATCCGTCAAAGGAGTTCTGCAAGGCATTCCGCGCAAGAGTCCTGCTCTGGACGGGACAGAACGACGAGGCCATAACCTTGGCAGATGACGTCATCGGTTCAAAGCTCTTCAGCCTCAACAGCACAAGCTCCGACTTCGCGTCAATGTTCATCAACGGGACATCGAACAAGGAGATTATCTTTGCTCCCATCAACATCAGAATGACAGATTTCATAAGAATTTATGAGAAGGTCAACGACACCGACGGTTCCTACAACTACTCGCCGACCGACGAATGCTACGGCAGCCTCTATGCGGACGACGAGATGAGAACCTCCGACATCCGCAAGGCGGCGACATTCTCGACGGAAGACCCCAAGCCTGTCATAAAGTTCCCTAACGGGCAGGACGGACAGTTCATCAGCAATCCAGACCCGTCACAGTCTCCTCTGATGTGCATGAGACTCGCTGACATCTATCTGATTAAGGCGGAGGCACAGTGGGCAAAGGGAGACCTGGCCGGTGCGCGGACGACGATGGTCGAGTTTCTTGAAAAGAGATATGAGAGCGTGAATGTGCCGTCGTCCCTCGGAAAGGACGAGCTTGAGGCTCTGATTCTCGACGAAAACCGGAGGGAATTCTATGCTGAAGGGCACAGATGGTTCGACATCAAAAGAATCGGTCTGAAGCATCACGCGGAGGACTTCTCCACTTGGATTGACACCCAATATGCTGAATGGAACGGCCGTGATTTCCTCATGTACTGGCCAGTGCCGCAGGATGAAAGGGACAAGGCCGGCGGGGCATACACTCAGAATCCGGGATATTCCGGAGCGGAATAATATGTAAAACCTATATAATTAAAACATTATGAACAGTAGAAGTATTATTGTCATGGCAGCGGGTGCGGTGCTTGCGCTTTCGGCCTGCCAGAAACAGCAGGTGGAGGTCAGCGGCCTCACCGCCAGCTTTGAGATTTCGTCAAATCCCTGCTATGCGGGCGACGAGATTCATTTCACGAGCACAAGCACGGGCGGGAAGAAGCCTTACACTTTCGAGTGGACAGTTGACGGTACCGTCCTTGAAAAGCACGATGAAGATGTGAAATACACGTTCAAGACGAACGGCACCTACACGGTGAACCTCTCGATTATCGATGACCTCGGGAACAAGGCAAGCAAGAAGAAGCTCGTCGTGGTGAACCCGGCGCAGATTGAAAAGACCGGTGGCCTGGAAGTCCTGTGGGTCGGAGCGATGGAGGGCTACAATGCAATCACAAGCCC
>CAVBPI010000017.1:11872-17261 GCA_963596955.1 bacterium
ACGACGGAAGCGTATGGTGCGCCACAAGGTCGAACAAGCTCTACAAGTTCGACGGGAACGGCGGCAGAGTTTTCGAGAAGGAAATGTTCAAGTCAACGACAGAAAAGACTGCCGAGACATACGGCACGCCGTCCATTGACTCCGACGGCACCGTGTTCATCGGAGGCGGAGACAAGAACGGCGCGGGACATTTCATCGCGTATAATGCCGACGGTTCTGAGAAATGGTCTTTCAGCGAGTGGTATTCATCAGACGGCAATCCCGCACCTGCCTACCAGGCCAGCATCGGCGGCATCGGCGAGAAGAATGTCTATTTCGGATGTGTCGGCAACAGCGGAATCGCGGTTTCCGCAGACAAGGCAACGGGCAAGCGCAACGGCTTTGCACAGCCTGCAGGAGGATGCCGGACAGGACTTCTTCTGACAAAGGACGGCTATGTGAGCTGGTACGGCGGACAATGGGGTCTTTATGCAGTTTCCCAGTCCGTCATTGACAACGGCGGGGCAAACAAGGTCAGCACCGCATGGGGACTTTGGAACAAAAAGGAGCAGCAGGACTTCGTGAAGTCCATGCCGATGGGCGGAATCGCCGCACTCACGATTGGCGGGAAGCCTTGCATTGCCGGTGTGCTCACAGACCAGATTGGAACAAGGGTGTATGCTGTTGAGGCCGACGGAGGAAAGGTTGTCGCCAACCACTATGTTGAGGACAACAAGGGTTCCCAGGATCAGGGCGGTGTGGTCGTGACTCCGGAAGGCTACCTCGTCGCGGCTCTTGCCTTCACGACCGGACAGGACGACGGAGGCATTGTCGTCATTGACCCCAAGACAGCCGATGCGGACGGCAAGTGCAATGTTGTCGGACGCTTCAAGGTTCAGGAAAAGGTGGCCGGCTCGCCTGCTGTCGATGCTGCGGGAAACATCCACTTCGGTACGGAGTCCGGCCAGTACTATGTGGTTGACAAGAACTGCGCTCTAGTGCTGAAGGCAGATCTCGCCGACGCCGTCGTGGCAAAGGAGCCGAAGGCATTTGACGGACTGCGCATCGCAAAGATATGGTCATCCGTCACCATCGGAGACGACGGCATCGTCTATATCTCCTTCACGAACAACGACGACAGGACTGTTTCCGGAGTAATCGCCTTCAGACCATACGACAAGGAGGAGAAGAAGTTCTGCACAGGCCCGGCTTCCTCAGAATGGCCGATGTTCGGGCACGACAGACGTCACACCAACAGACAGCTGTAGGCCATGAAAAGAAAGGCATTTATTTCATTCATCATCGGAGTGCTCGCGATTGTCGCCTGCACTCCGACGTATGTCGTCAAGGCTGAGGACACGGGCAAGATAAACCCCAAGACAACCTCGCTGCTTGAACTCTGCGAAGAAGTGCAGGATGAATGGGAGAAGGACCTTGCAGTGAACAGGATTTTTGTGGTGGCTCACAGAGGCAACACATTGGAGTCTTTCAAGCAGGGCATTCCGGACAACTCACTTCCGAACATACAGCACGCGATTGAGACCGGCGTTGACATGGTGGAGCTTGATGTCCGCACGACAAAGGACGGGCAGCTGGTCCTCATGCACAACGCGACAATCAACGAGACCACAAACGGAGGCGGTGCAGTCTCTGACCTTACATTAGAACAGATTCGTTCATACGACATGGTGCGCGACGGCAAGGTCTATAAGGACGAACAGAACATGACCACCAAGGTCCCTACCCTGCTTGAGGCTCTGCAGCTCACCAAGGACAAGGTCTATGTCAATCTTGACCTTTCGGGCAAGAACAACAACCCGGCAAAGGTGCTGGAGGTAATATATGAGGCCGGAGTGGAAGATCAGGTGATGCTTTTCGCCGGGAGCGACAACGCCGAATATCAGAAACTCAACCCGCTCGTTGCCGTTCATCCGTACATCAGCAAGGTGGAGGACACGGCCTCATATTCCGGAATGCTCGGAGCGAAGCTCTTCCAGTATGGAAACACGGTCTATCTCAACAACACCATCCCGGAGTTCGGGACGAAGGTGCACGCACTCGGCTACCTGTCCTACTCGAACCTTTTAGGACAGTGGGACGACGCGCTCCGAAGCGGAGACTACACCCCTCTCGACAAGTTCATCAGCTCCGGCTCCGACTTCATCCAGACGGATGTTGCCGAGCTTGTGATTGCATATCTTGAAAGCAAGGGACTTCGATAAACACACGCATAATTATGAAACACACTTATTTGACCGGGGGGGGCAAAATATATGTCTCTCCGACAATGGAAACGATGTCCGTAGCAACGGACATATCGTTTGCCGCATCGATGAATGCAGCGGCAACGCATGACGCATATCAGATTGACGACAATTTTAATTGGTAAGACATGACAATAACCATGAAAAAGATTTTTACTTATTTGGCAATTGCGGCGGTCGCACTGTCCGCCTGCAGGAAAGAGGAACCTCAGCAGCCGGGAACTCCGGAGGAAAAACCAGATCCGACGGAGCTTGTGGAAATGAAATTTGAAGTCTCTGTCGAAAAGAACTCGTTGCCGGAACAGGCTGAGGCAGAAGCGACAAAGACAGAAATCAAGGAGGACGGAAGCGTGCTCTGGAGTGTCGGTGACAAGATGACATTCATCTATGATGTAGATGGTACGACTGGCACAGCTGTCTCGGAAGCGCTCACCGCAGCAGACATCAAGGAGAACGGTTCAGCGACCATCACTGTCAAGGTGCCGGCAGCCTTCTCGGAGACAGAGTTTTCCGGGACGCGCCGCCTCTCGGCAGTCTATCCGTCCGAAACCGCAGCCGTGTTTGAAGGCGAGGAACTGAAAATCACCGTTCCGGAGGTTCAGGACGGAACTTTTGCACACGCAAGCATTTCCTCTGCTGTTTGGTCCGGCAGCAACTCTCTTGTATTCAAAAATGTATGCGGTCTGCTTCAGGTGGAGACCAAGGACGCCGATGCCGCCAAGTTCGTACTCACTACCGGAGAGACGGCCGTCGCCACTCTGAACATAAAGGGAGCCGGGACATATTATGCGGCCGTTCTTCCGACGACGCTCGACGGCTTCAAGGCCGAGATCACGAATGCGGAAGGTGAAACGATTGCGAGAAAATCCACAGGCAACACCCTCGAAATCAAGGCCGGCCACATCATTCCGCTCGGAGTCATCAACGGATTTGACGACAGATTCTATGTGACGGTTTCCGGCAAGGGAGCCAAGGACGGAAGCGGCTGGGACAACGCGTGACGGAAGCCATCACCTCCGACGTGGCCGGCACAGCCAAGTTCTCCGTATTTGGAGGCTATCCTGCCGATGCCACAGGCTACTCGATTGAAGCTCGCGACATCGCGGCCAATGTCACCACTCTCGACGGCGGCGAGGCTTCCCGCATCTGGCTCATCAAACAGGGAACGTTCTCATTTGACGGCCTTACATTCCAAAATGCGTTCTGCGACACTGACAACGGGGCGGCTTTGAATTTCAACGGTGCAGGAGTCGTCGGAAACATCTCCGGATGCACATTCTCGGGCAACAAGGTGACTGACGGAACCAACAGCACGAAAAGTCTCAGCGGCGGTGCCATTCATGTCGGCGAGGCTAATGTTACGATAGAGAACTGCTCGTTCAGCAAGAACTACGGAAGAAACGGAGGTTCGCTCTTTACAAGTTCAGCCCAAGCTGTGCTCTCAGTAAGAAACTGCCGGTTCACCGAGGATTACACCTATAACACTGGTGGTTCAATCAACAACAGCAACGGAACTCAGACAATCGAAAACTGCACGTTTACAAAATGTTACAACATGGCGGGAACCGGAGGTGCAGTTCATGTCAACGGAGCGTCAGCCGTGCAGACCTTGAAAGGATGCACATTCTCCGAGTGCGAGGCGCAGCGCAACAACTCCTACACAACGGCAGACAACAAGGCCTGCGGCGGAGCGGTTTCAGTGCAGAATGCCTATCTTGACATTGACGGATGTACTTTTGACGGCAACATGGGTTCAGCAGGCAGCGCCATACTGATTCAGAAAGGCGACGGTCTCATCCGAATCAACAGCTGCATATTCAAGAACAACAAGGGCGCGTCACGCGGTCTCATACAGACCAACGGAAATGCCGTGCTGTTCATGAACAACTGTCAGATATATGACAATACATTGAGAACCAATCAATGGGGTGTCGTAATCCACGGAGCCAATCCGTCCGTCGTCTGCATGAACAACTGCTCAATCCACAACAACACAAGCGTGCAGACAGGAGGCAATTCAGTCTGTCTGAACAATGACGGATTCCTCGTTGTCGTCAACACCACGGTTGTCGGTGACAACGCGAAGTCGCTGTGCCGCTCAAACAACAACACGACCAGCAAGTCTTTCGGCTACTACGACAACTGCATCCTTGCCAACACTAGTTCAGGCGGACTCATTTTCTGCAAAGAGGCCAATTCCTCAATACAGACCTGCAACAGCCTCCTCGGCAAGAAAGCCTGCGAGACGGAGGGAGACTGGTTGACAATGACCGGCGTAACGGTGGATTCAGAGCTGTCATTCAGCAGCGGAGCGTCATTCGACAGCGCAAAGGGCTGCTGGCTCTGGAACGGTCCGTCCGACTCATTCGCGAAAACCAGTGAAACTGCCGTCAAGGAGCGCCTCAACGCCCTCTCCGGCAACAACGGCAACACGCGCCTCGGCGGAGCCTTCGCGCCTAAGTTCGCGGAGTGGGTGGAGAGCCTCAGCGGCTTTGCAAAAGACCAGGTCGGCAACGCCCGCAGCGCTGCCGGAACATGGCCGGGCAGCGTGGAACTTAAATAAGCGCCCGGCGGCAGAAGAATCTTCTAAAAGAGGGGCTGACTAAAAAGTATTAGTAAAGCCCCTTTTTCTTGTTTTTCGGTGAGGCCAATCTCGACCTTGTTTCCAAATACTCAATTCTCATAGGGTTATTCTGACTTTTTAGTCGCCCTCTTAAAAATACGCTCCAATCAGGTGCAGGGCGCATTCGGGACGAGAGCGGTTACAGGTCCTGGAGGCTGCGGCGGTAGTCGGAGAGGGACATGGCGGTCTGGCGGCGGAAGAAGCGGCCGAGATAGGACTGGTCGGGGAAGCTGAGGCGGTCGGCAATCTCCTGAAGGGACATCTCGGAAAAGGTAAGAAGAATCTTTATTTCCTGGACAATCACATAGTCTATGAGTTCCTTAGGAGAGTCTCCGGAGACGGCGTGGGTGATGCCCGCGAGGTAGCGCGGGGTGATGCAGAGGCGGTCGGCATACCACGCCACGTCGCGGTGGCGCCGGCATTCGGTGTTCACGAGGTTCATGAAGCGCCCGTAGAGTTCCTCCCGGCGTGAGTTAGGACGAGGCTTCGAGGCGTCGGAATGGCGCTGCACCTTGTCATAGAC
>CAVBPI010000018.1:0-7455 GCA_963596955.1 bacterium
GGATACCGGAAAGGCGGAGAACTGAAGCGCTTTGAAGAGTGCGGCTGCTACATAAGCGGCCTGCGCGGAGGGTACAACAACAATTCGTCCATAGCGGTATGCTTCGAGAAAAAGTATTTCATAGATATACGCACTGAATATCAAAGCCTCGACTATATGGGTTCTCTGCGCTGCGTCATGAACCAATAAACACGCAAAATCCAATAAAACAATGAAAAGAATACATTTTGCCATCATAGGACTCATCGCCGCAGTCTCATGCGGGAAACAATCACCGGACCCCGAATTTTCGCTGACTTCGGGAACATTCGACATCGGTCACGAGGGCGGGAAAATAGAAATCGGCTACGACATACGCAATCATGTCCCCGGAGAAAGGCTCGCCGTGACGAGTGATGCCCCATGGCTGACAATCGGCAGCTACAACAGGACAAAGGCGACGGTCTCGGTCATGGAAAACTTCAGCCGGACGGAGCCGAGGGAGGCACGAGTCACTCTCACCTACGGAGACGCGGAACAGAGAACGGTCGTCATAAGGCAGGACTATCTCAAGGCCGTTGTCAGACTTGGCAACCAGGTCGTGAACTTCGACAATCAGAAACAAAGCCTTATGGTCGCCTATGAAGTCATCGAGCCGGTTCCTGACGCTACCCCGGATTCCTCCGGGAACACCCCGCCGGAATGGCTGAAATTCTACAACACAGGAAAGGGGCTGTACCTTTCCGTGGAGCGGAACAATTCGGAAGAAGAGAGGAGCTTCGAAATTGTTCTGAAATATCCGGGAGCAGACGACGCGGGCCTGAAGGTCGTGCAGGGCACAGATTCCGAATATATGATAATCGCCGAGACAAGATGGGCGAAGCAGAACTGCGGGATTGATGAGTCAAACCCATACGGAAGACTCTACAACTACGACGAGGCTCTCGCGGCCTGCCCTGACGGATGGAGGACGCCGACCCGGGCCGAAATGAGCCGGCTGTGCACGCGCTACTCCGAATTTGAGGAAGTCGATGGCATCCGGGGACGCTGGTTCTCCGGCGAGGAAACATACAGCACGCAGGCAGTACGGATATTCCTGCCGGCCAGAGGCTACAGGCAGGGCGCCGACGGAGATGTCATGGAATTTTCCGAGGGCGGTCATTACATCTGCGGAGAAAAGGACAAGGAAGGCAAGGTTTATGTCCAATATTTTCAGTACCTCAAATTCTCCGGAACGCAGACCGCACACCACGACACGGAGTTTTATGGCTCCCTGCGCTGCGTGAAAGCGGACTGACGGCGCGGTTCGTAAAAGCTGTCAGACAATGAGACCTGTGAAAGCAGTCAGACAACGCCGAGCGTCGCGACGCTGATGCGCACTGCCGGCCCGAAGAAATCATGCAGCGGCCGCCAGCAGTTGTAGAGCGTCGAGCCTGTGGTGAACACGTCGTCAACAATAAGTATATGCCTGACCGTCACGGCATTCCGTCCTCCGGAAGTCTTGTTTGACGATGATGCGTCATCGGAGGTTTCGGGGTTATGAAAACGTCTGCGGAATTTTTTGCTGACCGAGAACGCGCCCCGGACATTGCGGGCCTTTTCCTCGACGCCGAGCTTAGTCTGAGTCGATGTGCGTCGCCGCCGCTCCAGAATATCCGTCCTCAGACGCGCCCCGAGCGCCTTTGCCACCTCCGAAGCGATGACCTCCGCCTGATTGTACCCTCTCCGGAGCCGTCTTGTCCAGTGAAGCGGAACCGGAACCACCGTATCGACGTCCGAAAGCCACTGCGCAGCCGCAGCCCGTTCACCGAGCATCGCCGCGAAAAAACGCCCCTCACGAACGTCGCGTGAATATTTCAGGCGATATGTTATATTCCTGTATCCTCCTGAATTTCCGCATTCTCCGTTTTTCACGAAATCGAAAAGCGCGACGGCATCGACATATCTCGAAAAACAGTCCTCCGCCGACGCATCAGATTCCGGGGATATGATTTCGTTCGCGCCATCCGTCAGACACGCATCCGCCTCCGTAACAGCGTGCCCGGCAATCAGCGCGTTGAACCGCTCCGCCATAGGATTGCGCCGGACCAGCCAGTTGAGAGTCAACGGCATATCCGCCAAGCAGTTCAGGCAAATGTACCGCTCGTTGCGTCCCAGTTCCCCACCGCAGACGCAGCAAAGCCTCGGCAGGAACAAATCCGCCAAGGCCGTCAGTACATTTTTCGCCACTATACTCATAAGCCACAAAGTGTTAGCCCCATAATCATCCCGCATATAGAGCGACATTATTACGCCGGGAGGTTTGAGATGGATTTTGGAGGCAGATTTTCTTGTTTTTGTGAGGAGTTTAGTGGAGCTAAATGACGAACAAAACAAGGAAATATGACCCAAAAGACGCTCAAACCATCAGCAGTGCATGGCGCCGCAGACATTTAGTACTTGCCCGCTCACATACGAGGAAAGGTCGCTCGCCAGAAACAGCGCGACCTTCGCGACCTCTTCCGGTGTCCCCCCGCGACGCAGCGGAATCGTCTTCTCCCACGCCTTGCGCACGTCCTCAGGCATTGCGGCCGTCATGTCGGAGATGATGAATCCCGGAGCGATGCAGTTCGCGCGGATGCCCCTCGGCCCCATCTCCTTGGCAATCGACTTGGCAAGCCCTATCATTCCGGCCTTTGACGCGGAGTAGTTGCACTGCCCGGCATTTCCCGCCTCGCCGACCACAGAGGACATATTTATGATGCTGCCACTGCGCTGGGCCATCATTATCGGGGTGCAGGCATGGATGTAGTTGAACGCGGACTTGAGGTTCACCGTCAGCACCGCATCCCACTGAGCCTCCGTCATGCGGAGCATCAGTCCGTCCTTCGTGATGCCGGCGTTGTTCACCAGAATGTCAATGTGCCCGAAATCCGCATGAACACGCTTCACGACTTCGTGAGCCTGCTCAAAGTCGGCGGCATTGGAGGCGTATGCCTTCACCTTCACGCCAAACGCCTCAAGCTCGGCAACGGTACGCTCCGCCACATCGTTGATTTCAAGGTCGGTAAACGCGATGTCCGCGCCCTCCTCCGCAAACTTCAGAGCCACCGCCTTTCCGATTCCCTTCGCCGCGCCCGTAATCAGCGCGACCTTATTGCTTAATAGTCCCATATCATCAGTTTTTTGTTTTCAACTGTTTCCCGGCAACCTCTCGAAGATTCAACAACCTCCTCAGCTGCCCTCGACTCCGCTAATTTAGAATCTCTTTCCCATTTTTACAAATATATTTATTATCTTTGCAGTTCCGCAGACGGAAGAAAAGTTCATCGCGACCCTTTCCGTCACCTGCGGGAGGCAGCTTTGGTGGTGGAATTGGTAGACACGCGGGACTTAAAATCCCGTGGGCAGAAATGTCCGTACGGGTTCGATTCCCGTCCGAAGCACTCTTTTTTGACCCCTCCCGTCCCCTCGTAGGGGAAGTCGTGCTCCGTGCACACCATCGCACATAGCTCCCGCTTCGTTGTTCTCCGCACGGCGTTCACACGCCTCTTTTTTGACCCCTCCCGTCCCCTCGTAGAGAAAGAGTGCCTTTTATATTGCATATTTTTTGTAATTTTGAAAATTGTTAAATTAACTCTCGAAATTATGATGAAATATGCATTTCAAGCAATCAGTATAGTTGTTTTTGCTGCCGCAGTCACCGGCTGCGAGCCGCCGGCTGATGATCCTGTAAGGCCGGAGCCGGCTCCGGAACCTGTCGATGTTTATCCGCTTGCGCGGGAGGGCTGGGACATCTACACCGGGCCGAACTACAGGTACGGGCCGTCAATCATCATAAACGACGACAACTCGATAGACATCTGGCTCGCCACGCCCGGCGACTATTACGGGACCAATGTGAACATCCCCGCCTCCGACACTCAGGATGCGTCACTGCTCGGTACGGGCAATGTCTTCGCACAAAAATTCACGATGAACGAGGATTTCGGATTCATATCCATTCAGTGCCCGTCATGGAACAGCGCAGAAGAAGGGTTCAGCCTCAACGTCTATCGCTGGGACACAGACTACGCGACGACCGTAAGCGGAACGCCGGTGGCGACAAAGCGGTTCGAGAACTATGCGGACAACGCATGGCTCAGCATCTACCGCAGCGCGCGGGAAGACTACACCGAGACGTTCCCCTCCGGCACCTACCTTTGGGTAATGAACGAGGGGACAGAGCACTCCGGGATTTACAAGTGCCCGGACGACGGCTCGGCAGAAGGCACGGATGCGGTCTCGTTCATCAACGGAGAGCAGACAACAGGACAGTTCCGTTGCAGAATAACCGCAAATGGCTCAGGCAAATACTTTTGGGACAAGATAACCTACCGCCACTCCACCGACGGCGGCAGGACATGGACCGACGAGGCCGACGCTCTGCTCCCTTCCGACGGCAAGCGCGACGCCTTCTCCGTCTGCGACCCGGGCGTGGCAAAGTGGGGCGGCTACTATTACATCGCCTACACCTCCACCGAGGAGTCCGGAGGATATGACAACGACCTCTACATCGCCCGCAGCATATCCCCCGTCGGTCCTTGGGAAAAATGGAGCGGCGACGGATGGGGCTCCGACCCGCAGCCCGTCATCGACTACGAGCCAGTGGAAGGCCATGAGGGCGTCGTCTTCGGAGCCGGAGAACCATGCTTCGTCATCAAGGACGACGTGATATATCTCTACTATTCCTTCAACGACTTCCTCGTGGAACAGAATCGTCAAGGCACAACGACACGCGTCTCCACGGCCTCCGCGAAAGACGAAAACTGGCCGGCTCACCTTGAGCACCACGGCATTGCCCTCGAAAAAAGCGACATCAAGGACCCCGACCACACCGACGTGAAGTTCGTGGAAAGAAGCCAAAAATTCATCGCCATCCACGCCGAGAGGCGCAACAGCGACCGCAGCCGCATAAGGGTCTGGGAGTCGGAAGACGGCATCATCTTCACAAAGGGAGAACTCGTTCAGGGAGAACTCCAGAAGGGTGTCATCAACGCCGGAATGAGCGGCGACGCCTTCGGCCACGTCCGCACCGGAGTCCAGCAGTACCTCAGCTATGCCCGCACCTACTCCGGCAGCACCTGGGGCCGCTGGTACACATACTTCCAGCCCCTCGACTGGGTCGAGGTGGAATCAGAACCGATAGACAAGACCGATGCCATTTGAGGTGGAGGCTATTCCGAGTTCCGAGACTGCTTTGGAATGCGAAGAGTCGGCGGCGTTGTTGTAGATGTCAATTCCACGCTTTCCTATTGATTTTGCAATCGGGAACATCACGCCGCCGACAACAGTGACGGCTGCGCCTACTCCCATAAAAGGGAGCCAGACATCAATGATGTCATTTCCGCTGCTTGCCAGTCCTGCGATTCCGCATCCCAATACGAGACCGGCACCGGCACCGCACACGACACACGCCGCATAATACCACCGCTTGCCGGAACGGTAGCACATCAGCGCATCCGTATCGGGGCACATCTTCACGATATTCCCATATTCCTCATAAGTTTTCTTGTCCTTATAATACTGGAACACTTTGCTCCTGTCCAACAGAGGCATATTCGCGAACTCTTCGGAAACTTTTTCAAACTCCACGAAGGCTATGTCGCTTGTCTTTTTATCTCCTTTGATTGAAGAATGCGAACCATTGATATCAACCTGACACTTCAATGTTCCGTTTGCCGACGGTTCCGTGTCCATAGTGAAAAGATATGTCGTCAGGTTCGCCGACGCGACGTCGTTCTCCTGCGCAGCCGTCACGGCAACACTTCCGAGACCGCTTACCAGATTGCCGCCCGTTCCTCCGATTGAACTGCCTACCATATCAAGCAGAATGCGCTGTGCGTCGTACCCTGCAGAAGACGGATTATAGCGTTTGTCAGCGCCGAAAGCGAACTTGCATTTGTCACCGGGAAGATTCACAACCGCGGTCTGAGAGATAAAGCTGTCGTCATAAACGGCCGATGTCGGATCTATCGTTATCCGCAGTTTTCCGCCGGCCTCCCTGATGTCGATGATTACCCAAGAACGGTGATTCGCATTTGTCCGCCAGTCCGTCGTCACCCATCGTCCCTGCAGGGCCTCGATTTTCGCATCATATTGCTCCGACTTCATTGCGATGAACTCCAGACGGTTTATTATTGTCTGCACATTGTTCATCTCCGCGCCCTGCGGGTCCAGTTCCTGATATTTTCGGAAAAATTTGATTGCATTCTCAGAGTTTTCAACATCCTGCCCCTTTGACGCGTATGCTTCGCCGAGACGGTAATATGCAGCCGGACTGTCCGGAGCATATACTATTATTTTCTTATACAGCATGATGGCATCATCCCAAAGTTGCATCTCTTCGGCCATTCCGGCCTGGTCATACAGTTTTTTGAGGTCAACTTGGGCAAACGTGCCGAGGCTCAACATGAGCAAAATGATTGACAATGTAATCTTCTTCATGGTTTTATCTATTTATGGTTAATTCCTGAAATCCGGTTCGTTCATCAGTATCGGCTTCAGCCTTTCCTGCGCCATCCGTATCGTCTCCTGACAGGTCTTGCCTCCACGCATCATCCTCACGCCGTTCTTGAACACGAGCCAGTCCTTGCCCGGATAGGCGGGATTCTGCTCCTGCTCCCGCGTGGAACATATCTTTTCTGACGGATATGGACTGTTGCTGCGGTTGTCAAGCCATACGATGTCATCCGCGGCGATGACGGTAAGTCCGCGAATCTTGTCGTCGAGGCATCTTGAAAGCTGTGCGGCGAAACTGTTCTCGCCATACCCGGCCTTGCAGCTGTGCAGGACTATCGAGAACGGCTGTTTCTTCAGGGACAGCAGGAGTTCATATTTCCGCAGGTGTTTCAATATCAGCCCCGCTACCTGCTCCGCCTTGAGGTATTGCCCGCCGATTTCTATCTCCTTCGTCGAGCCTCCTCCATTCGGGAGTATGCCGTGTGCGACGATGTGGAATGAATTGTCTTCGGCCCGGAGCCAATTGTGCACCGACTCTATGCTCGGAAGCCCCGCCGTCTCATATTCCGTGTCGGAAAGGAAAAAGTTAGCTGTCTGAAAATTGACGGCAGCCTTATAGTTCACGGTTCTCCCGTCGGTGTCATAGCTGTCATCCTGAAGTCCGTGAGAATTTTGGTCATAGCATTTCTGGTAGCCCAAAATCTCCTGAACTATCTCGTCGTAGGACTGCGCCGTTGTCATAATAAGCGGGCACAAGAAAATCAATATTGAGAGCGCTGTTCTTTTCATGGGAATCATTTTATTAACACATACCGTTGTCACATTCTTTTCTAAGCACGGACAACACACGCTGTGCTGCCTTCCAGTCTTTATCTTTATCTTCATCATGCAGCATTACGACTGGAGAAGAAGATTTATCTCTTGCAGCTGCATTTTTTACATCCCTATCAACATAATCCACAACTCTTCTCAACATTTGTGTATCAACTTCTTTAC
>CAVBPI010000018.1:7465-7989 GCA_963596955.1 bacterium
CCCGACTGGGTCTCGGCGCGTTCCCAGATTCTGCGAATCCCAGCATTAGTCGCATCGGAATCACTAATATCCACAGCATTTCTTACTTCCTGCACATGCAATCTAGCCCTATCGGCGGCATTTCTCAAATATTTAGAGACATTTGCAGTAGCCTCCTTCTCCTGTTCCTCCTGCTTCAATGCTCCAATATACCAAGAATAGACCATAGTGGCCTTCGCCTGCACGGACGCCTCTTTTCCATATTTCTTATCACCAATCAATTGGGCGATATAGTCAAAGTTCTCAAAATTATTAACATAAACAGTTCTACCGTGCCATGAATCATCCTTAGAGGCAATGTATCTCTTCGGCACTGCCAATGCAGGATTGGCGTTTATCCTTTCTGAAGGATGCATGACATCGACATACTCCTCCTGTCTGACTTCCGGGTTGGAATTAGCATTAGCCGCATCGAATATATTGGAGTTATCATCAACATGGGATTGAACTTGGGCTTCATTTAACAATTCGGAAAGCCTATCGTC
>CAVBPI010000018.1:7999-17135 GCA_963596955.1 bacterium
ACAGGAGAGTCATACTCCTCTGTGGGCTGGAAATATTCCGCAACAGCCCCAATACCATCAGAAACGAAATCAAGAGCAGTCCCAATGCCGTCAGAAACAACTCCACCGACCTTATTCGATAAATCAACGGAACTTTCCGCCGCGTCACAGGCAAGGCCGGTTAGCCCTTCTCGGCGAGGTTCAATTATCGCATAAGGATTAGAAGCGCATTTAAAAAGCTCGGATGTGATTCCTGCACTGATGCCTTTTGTGCTGTTTAAACCAAAACACTCCGCCACCCGTTTTTCAAGTTCAGCCTTAGCATTTGCGGTCATCATAGAAACATCCTCTTCCAACCTCTTCTTTATGTATCGTTCTGCCTCATACCTCGATATAAACCGGTCAAGCACTTTTCCCGAACTTCTATAGACAACGACATACTTACAATCATCCGGATTGTTTCGAGAGACAGTATTATACCTCTGAACCTGTCCACATACGGACAGCGGTGCGGCAAAGGAAACTGCCGCCGACAAAAACAGAATAATCCTCGTTTTCATAAGTCCTTCCCCGCGTTCCGGCCCCAGGAACGGCTGCTTCATACAACAAAGAAAGTGTGAGGCCGAATCCGATTGCTTGAATGAAGGTTGTGGAAAGACCCATAGGCTTGCAAACGAATACGCAACCCCACACCGGAACAGATATGGGGTTGCGTACCGCCAAGACGCGGCGCCATCCTATGAATCTGAGCAGGAAGGATTGGTTCTCGATTGTCCAGCCTATAAGAAAACTTCCACATTTTCATTCTGAACAGTGCGAAAACACTTTCAATATGTCAGTCACAGGCACAAGACCTGCGACACGGCAAATTTAGAAAAAATTTGTAAATTTGCGCATCCCTCCGGGGAATTTTGAATGTATTTTATTTAATTGGATTTGCACGATGAAACGGACTCTCAATGAGATATGCGGACGCTATACTGCGCCACAGGATTTACAGGCGATAGGAATATACCCTTATTACAAACCCATTTCTTCGGGACAGGATCCCGTCGTCACTATGGCAGACGGAAAGAAAGTGCTGATGTTCGGCTCGAACTCCTACCTCGGACTTTCAGACGACCCTCGGCTCAAGGAGGCGGCCATAGCGGCCATAAAGAAGTATGGGACAAGCTGTTCCGGCAGCCGTTTCCTTAACGGGACGCTGGATTTGCACGAGGAACTTGAGGCAAAGCTGGCAAAGTTTGTCGGGAAAGAAGCCGCGGTCACCTACAGCACGGGATTTCAGGTCAATCTCGGCGTCGTGAGCTGCCTCGGGTTCAGGGGAGGCTACACATTCCTCGACTCCCTCGACCATGCCTGCATCATTGACGGCAGCCGGCTCGGATTTGCCGACGTCAGGAAGTTTCACCACAACGACATGGCTATGCTGGAGCACAAGATGAGCCTTGTCCCGGCCGACGCTCCGAAGCTGATAGTCATTGACGGAGTCTATTCGATGGAAGGAGATATTGCGCCGCTGCCGGAGATTGTCGCGCTGTGCGAGAAATACAACGCATCGGTCATGGTCGATGACGCGCACTCGCTCGGGGTCTTAGGGGAGAACGGCTCCGGAACGGCGAGCCATTTCGGACTCACCGACAAGACAGACCTGATAATGGGCACATTCTCAAAGAGTTTCGGCTCTCTCGGCGGATTCATTTCAGGCGACAAAGAGGTCATATCGTTCATAAAGCACAATTCCCGTTCGCTGATTTTCAGCGCATCCATGACTCCGGCTGCCGTGGCCGCAGCCTCAAAGGCCCTGGACATCATGATTTCCGAACCGGAGCGCCGCGAGAACCTCTGGAAAGTCACAAGGCACGCGCAGAAAGCATTCAAGGACAACGGGTTCGACACCGGACACACCCAGTCTCCGATTATCCCGCTTTTTGTCCGGGACACCGTCAAGGCGATGAGGATTGTCCGCGTCGCCTACGACCAAGGCCTCTTTGTCACGCCGGTCATCGCGCCTGCCGTCCCTGAAAACGACGTGCTTATACGCTTCGCGCTGATGGCGACACATTCCATTGCACAGGTCGATGAGGCAGTGGAAAAGCTCACGGCAATCTTCAAGGCCGAAGGTGCGCTGAATGCCTGATTATGATAACTGGCTCACAGCCGCGCCAGCAGGGCTGAACGGTAGCTGTCTCCGACGGGGAGGGACTTGCCGCCTTCCATCAGAGCCATGCCGCCGCTGAGTTCGACGAGACGGGATAGGTTGATGAGGTAGGAGCGGTGGATGCGGACGAAGAGCCGGGGAGGGAGCTTTTCGAGGAGCTTGGGGAAGCTCATCAGGACGACCTTGGGCATCGGTTCGCTGCGGAGATAGATTTTGAGGTATTCGCTCATGCTCTCGACATAGACGATGTCGGAAATCTCCACCTTGATAATCTTATAGTCCGCCTTGAAGAACACAAAGCCGTCCTGCAGACCGGAAGCCGCCAGTAGTTCAACCCGTGTTTTCACCTTTTCAGCCGATGCGATGAACTCTCCGAGAGTGAAAGGTTTGAGAAGATAATCTACCGCATCGACCCTGAATCCCTCCACGGCATATTCCGAATACGCCGTGGTGAACACCGTCAGCGGCGGATTGCGAAGGCTGCGCACAAGCTCGATTCCCGAAAGGTCGGGCATATTGACATCCACGAACATCGCATCCACCGCATTGTCCTCCAGATACCGCCTCGCCTCAAGAGCGCTTGAGGACGATGCCGCGAGTTCAAGAAACGGCACCTGCGAAATGTATTTTTCAATCTGTCCGAGCGCCAGCGGCTCGTCATCCACGGCAATAACCCTTATCATATCCCACCAATTTTTCAATAATAATCCCGACCATCCGAAATGAAGTCTGCACCTATCGCGAAGCGTCCGCAGCCCCCGTCACAGGCTGCAACGGGAGGATAATAAGAACATCATATTCAGAATCCCGCCTTTCGATATGGAGCACATACTTATCCCCATAAAGCAGTGACAGTCTTTTACTTATATTTTCAAGCCCCACTCCTCCGGCATCCCTTTTTCCGCCGCCGGACACAAGGCTGTTCACGCAACGGAAAATCACCTTGTCCCCATCGAGCGAAACCGAAAGGCGGATGAAACTCCCGGACTCATAGCTCACTCCGTGCTTGAAGGCGTTCTCGACAATCGTCGCCATCAGCAGAGGAGGCACCTGCGCGGGAACCGGTCCGTCCGGGAAACTATAGTCAATCCGCACGCTGTCGGTGTAGCGGAGCCGCATGAGATAGAGATAGTGCCGAAGGAAATCAATCTCCTTAGCCAAATCCACCGTCGCTCCGTTGCTGTCGTAGAGAACGTGCCTCATAAGGCGCGACAGCTCCACGATGCTCTCCTTCGCCTTTTCGGGGGAAATATCCACGAGCGCATGAATGTTGTTCAGCGTGTTCATGAAAAAATGCGGATTTATCTGATACCTCAGACACTCCAGACGATACTGCAAATTCTCCCGCTCCAGCCCATCCAGCCGGCGTTTTTCCTGCGCATAGCGGCTGTAGTACTTCGCCCCGAGATTGACCCCGAGCATCATTACCGCAAGAATAATCTTGAATATCGACGGATTCACCGGGCGTCCCTCGTCATGGCGCGGAGGTTCAGGGCGGCGGTCTCCGTGGAGATGTTCCCGGCCGCGCTGTATCCTCCTGTCCTCATCGTCCCAATCGTCGAGGGAATATTCGTCGTCACCGAAAGTCCCGTCACCGTGGAAATGTTCGTCGTCATGGAAATTTTTCGGGGATATGTGTTCGCCACGATGCTCCATTTCCTTCGGACCGTGCTGCCCGAAAGCCTCGGGACGCAGGCCGTCGAAACAGAGCGTATATGCCGAAAAGACGCCGAGAAGCGCAAGCGTGCAGAGAATATATGAAACCGTCTTTTTCCGATTGACGAGCATCGGGGCGAGGATGAGATCGTGGACGGCAAAGAGAACTATGAAAGGAAGCGTAGGCAACAGCAGCCTGCGGAAAAAGAGTTTCAGGAACGGTATGCTTGCCCCGGATTTGGAATCATACAGAGCCACAAACAGTTCCACGAATATCACCAGCGCCCAGACTATC
The DNA here is from genome assembly GCA_963596955.1 of bacterium. Lineage (GTDB taxonomy): Bacteria > Bacteroidota > Bacteroidia > Bacteroidales > UBA932 > Cryptobacteroides. Next base: position 12,091 of record CAVBPI010000018.1, read on the forward strand.
GTCCCGGCAATCAAGCCCTTGCGTTCGACGAAAAAGGCCCTGTTTCTCTTGGATATATTCATATTCATTCCTCGACTTCTCATCATATATTCCCGTCTCCCCTCTGTCCTGCTGCACGATGCAAAATTAGCACAATGTTTTCATTCGCGCAGGGGCGTTCACTGAAGAAATTCGGGTGTTCGTTGAAAAAAGGTGCTAATTTTGCAGGGATTCCGCCCAACTTTGAGGCAGAAACCATTAAAAGTTACGGTTATGAAAAGGTATAACAAGGAAAATCGTCATGCGATGGGCTGCATCGCGGCGCTTCTGACACTCACGGCCTGCAGCGGCAACTGGATTACGGTTACTGACGACCCCATCACTGACGACCCTTCGGACGACGGCGGAATTACTGTCGTTGACGGGACAATCAGCATCGTGTATTCCGAAAACGAGGCCAAGGTCAGCGGAGACGAACTCGGAATTGTAAGTGTCAATGGAAACGACGTCACGGTCATCAACACGTCGGAGAGCTGCCTCACCTACGAACTCAGCGGGACGGCGTCCGACGGATTCTTCAAGCTCTACAGCGACGCCAAGCAGGTCATCAGCCTAAAGGGGCTGAACCTCACCAATCCCGGCGGCGCGGCGATTAACAACCAGAGTCATAAATATACCTCAGTCATAATCAGTGGCACTAACTCTCTCGCGGACGGCAGCGTCAATTCTTCGGGCGACTACAACGACGAAAGCACCGACGAGGATATGAAGGCGGCCTTTTTCAGCGAGGGGCAGCTCATCTTCAGCGGCGACGGAAGCCTCACGGTGACGGCAGTCGGCAAGGCCGGCATCACAAGCGACGACTACATCAGAATCACGGAAAACCCGACAGTCACGGTTTCATCAAAGTCCGGGCACGGAATCCGGGGCAAGGAGAAAGTCCTCATTGAGGGCGGAACGGTGACGGTCAGCACTGCCGGCACGGGCAAAAAAGGCATAACCACCGACGGAAACTACTACCAGTCAGCAGGAAGCGTGACCATTACCTCGTCAAGCGCGGCCGGAATGGTCGATAACGAACTCACCGGCGCGGCCGGAATCAAGGCTGACACGGCGTTCGCAATCGAGGACGGCTCTCTCGAAGTCACAGTCAGCGGCACGGGCGCGAAGGGCATAAGCTGCGACGGGGACGGGCACTTCAACGACGGTTCCGTCAAGGTCACGGCAACAGGCTCGAACTACGGCAACAGCGGCAATCAGAGGCCGGGCTGGGGTTCATCGTCAGATTCAAATTCAAAGGCGGCCAAGGGCATCAAGTTCGAGGGCGACCTCTACCTTGACGGCACGGACATAACCGCATCGGCGGCATCACACGAGGCGATTGAGGCCAAGGGCAAAATCAGCATTTCCGCAGGCAACATCAGCGCTACTTCGAGCGACGATGCGATAAACTCTGGTTCGGACATGACCATAACGGGAGGAAATGTCTATGCTTTCTCTTCCGGCAACGACGGACTTGACGCCAACGGGAATATGTATATCAAAGGAGGTTACATCTACGCGGTCGGCTCGGGCAGCCCGGAGGTGGCGCTTGACGCGAACACCGAGGGCGGTTACAAGCTCTACATCAGCGGCGGCTCACTCATCGCGTTCGGCGGAATAGAATCAGGCTCCAGCATCACGCAGGCGGTGGTGAATGTCACAAGCTGGACGGCGAATGCCTCCTACACGCTCTGCAACGGGGACACGGTTCTGCTTGAGTTCACTGCTCCGGCAAAGGGCGGGAACGGCATTGTTCTCTCGCATCCCGACCTCGTGAGCGGCAGCAGTTACACTCTCAAGACCGGCTCCACAAGTTCGACCGTCACGGCGTCAATGTCTTCGTCCGGCGGAAACGGAGGCGGAGGATTCCCTGGAGGCGGCGGACCCGGAGGTGGTCCCGGAGGAAGGCATTAACGGGGCGGGGCGAAGAAAAAGCGGATTGCCGCGTTGCTCGTCTTGGTGAAATCCTCACAACCGGGAGGTTGCTGCGGTTTCCCCTTCACCGAGCGCCTTGCACTCCATCTTTTTCTTCATCCCCTTTATAATAAGTATTTTTATACAAGATTATATGAAACGCAAAATTTTGCTCATAGCCCTCATTTTTACGGCGTTCGGCATTTCGCTGACGGCGCAGGAGACGACGAAACCGTCGAAAAGCAATATGACCGTAAAGGAATGGAAGGTCGATGCGGCGACGAATCAGAAAGTTCTCGATCATGTGACGATTTACAACGAAAACGGCAAAAAAGTCGAGGAAATCGAATACGACGGGATGGGTGTCAAGTGGAGAAAAAAATATGAGATAGGTTCTAATGGAAAGATAGTCCGCGAAATCGTCTATAATAGTGCGAACAAGCTCGACAATGTAAGAAAATATGAATTCGACGAGTTCGGACGCAAGAAAATGGAATATGTTTATGACGCCAAAGGGAAACTCAAGCGATACAAGGTCTATGAATATATCCCCGGAGAAAGCAAGTGACACGGCTCCGGTCGGGTGTGTGTACATGCCTCATGACACTTGGGGAGAACTACGAACACAGCTTTCCGGCTTCGCGCCCATCACGCTTGAAGAGATGGACTCCATCAGGCTGATGAACCGCATTGACAGCAAGTATCTCACTGACACTCAGGAACTAAAGACACTGCTTAAGGATGCGGCAGCACGGGGCTATCGGGTCTTTGAACAGGACGGCGAGAGGCTACATGGCTACGACAGCATCTACTTCGACACCCCGGCGCTCCGTATGTTCACCGAGCACCGGCGCGGAAAGGCGGTGAGACAGAAGGTGCGGACGCGGGAATATGTCGGGTCGGGGCTGTGCTTCCTCGAAGTAAAGCGCAAGAACAACCACGGACGGACAAAAAAGAAAAGAATTGCAATCCCTCCCGCGCTCTTTGAAAATTTTCGCGGCAATGAAGAGGTCTGCTCATGGCTGGCGGGACATTCGGACTATGATGCGATGTCCATTTCCCCGTCCCTTGAGACCTCGTTCAGCCGCATCACTTTGGTGAACAGAGGCTTGAGCGAACGCCTAACCATAGACATCGCTGTCTCGTTCCGCAACTTCAGAACCGGCACGGTGTCAGACATCGGAGAGGCTGTCATCATCGAGCTGAAGCAGGACGGACGGCTCCGCAGCGAGATGCAGGACATCCTGCTGAGGCATAGGGTAAAGCCGGTGAGGGTCAGCAAATACTGCATCGGCATCGTCTCAACCGACTCCGGCGTGCATCCCGGGAGGTTCAAGCAAAAAATGAGAACAATAGAGAAGATTAACAAAAACTTTTATTTAAAATGTTACAAACCTGTTATACTGCAGCCGCTTTAGATGAGAGCGAGCTCCTTCAGACGCTCGTGGAGCCGACGATGACGACGGCACAGAGCCTCGGCGAACTCGCCCTGAGGTTCTTCCTCAACCTGCTTGTCTGCTGGATTCTCGTGCATTTCTTCTACTACCCGAAAAGCCGCCGCAAGGACTATGTGTTCACGTTCCTGACCTTCTCCTCGGCGATGCTCCTGCTGCTCTACGCCATGGGCAGGGTCGATGTAGGAGTTGGACTCACCCTCGGCCTCTTCGCGATTTTCGGAGTCATCCGCTACCGCACGGAGACCGTTCCGATTCGTGAGATGACCTACCTGTTCATCATCATAGCCCTTTCCGCCGTCAACGGCCTCACCCCTCTTTTCAGGGTGGTCGGCATGGGCGAACCGACCACGCACTACACCCTCGGCTGGGGTGACCTCGCGGTTGCAGTTTCAGCTAACGCGCTGTCCGTCATCCTGATATGGGTTCTTGAAAGCAGCCGCAGCCTGCGTCGGAGCGCGTCCAAAGTCATTCTCTACGACCGCATCGACCTCATTGTCCCCGAACGCCGCGACGAACTTTTCGACGACATCCGCCGGCGCTGCGGCATAGTCCCGACCGACGTCGAAATCGGGAACATCGACTTTCTGAAGGATTCCGCATATATAAAGGTATATTACGAAACGGACGGAAAATCGGCCTCGACGATGGACGGGGTCGTCAGGCGCAAGCAGTTCGTTGAGAATCAGGGATTTTAATTTAAGTTATTTTTTCACAATTACTTAATAAAAGTTAGATTTGTGAAGGATTTTCGAGATATGAAAACGACGAAAAGAATCATCAAGGCCGCAGCGACAGCTGCCCTTGTCGTGTCGGGACTGTTCCTGGCAAACATAGGAGTTTCCGCCCAGAGCGTGGGCTTCAACACGAGAACATCAGCCGAGATTGACTGGAAACTCGTCAAGGGGCTGCATCTCAACGCCGGCTACGAACTCAGAACGAAGGACTCGTTTGCCGGAATTGAGAGGCATCAGGCCAGCATCGGTCTCGAATACAAGGTCTGTAACTATTTCAAAATCGGCGGCGAATACATCTTCATCGGCCACTTCAACTCGACCGATGCATTCCGCCCACGCCACCGCCTCTCACTCAACCTGACGGGACTCTATGACGCCGGCTCATGGCGCTTCTCTCTCCGCGAGAAACTTCAGCTCACGCACAAGGCCTACTCGGTGAACGGCTTTCAGGAGGTTCCCAACGCCCTCCAGCTCAAGTCCCGTTTCACCGTCAAGTACCGCGGCCTCAGGAAGATAGAGCCATACGCCTATTTCGAAATGCGCAACATCTTCAACGCCCCGCGCTGCTCTGCCACCTGGAGCGAGCCCTCCGCAGCCTACACGGACTACGAGTTCCTCGGCTACACCCACGCCTACATCAACCGCCTGCGCGGCGCCCTCGGCCTCGACTGGAACATCACCAAGCGCCACGGCATAGACTTCACGCTCATGTACAACCGGGTTCACTCCCTAGACATCGACACCAACAAGGCCGGCACCCAGCTCAAGTCCCAGACCTGGCGCAACACCAACGCCCTCTCCCTCTGCATCGGCTACACATTCTCGTTCTAAGAAACCTTCAAAAAATAACCTGCCTCATCTTTCTCATTCTTTTCGGTCTATCTTTCTTTTCTCATCGGTCATGTACCTCCAGTACACT
>CAVBPI010000019.1:0-14050 GCA_963596955.1 bacterium
GGAGACCTACGAGCAGATTCACCTCGACACCGACCAGGTTGAGAACGCAGACCTCATGAAAGAAGGCCAGCACGTCGAGATGATGTTCCTCGCCGAGGACAACGACGAGCGCTGCCTCACCTGCGAGCTCCCGACCTACGTCGAGCTTGAGGTGACCTACACCGAGCCGGCCGTGAAGGGCGACACCGCCTCAACTTCGGCCCTCAAGGAGTGCACGCTTGAAACCGGCGCGATGATTATGGTTCCGCTCTTCATCAATCAGGGCGAGAAGATTCGTGTAAATACCGAGGACCGCTCTTACGGAGGAAGAGTAGCATAAGGTGAAAACCGCAGAAGCAGCACGTCTGCTTCGTTGAAATCGGGATTTTAGTCCTCACAACCGAGAGGTTGCTGCGGGTAAAATCCCGATTTCGCCTTGCATCCGCACCACTTCTGCAATTTTCACATCTCAGCTGTTTCCTTATAAAATTAAAATCGGGAAATCTTTCAGGCCTGAGGCCTTGAGATTTCCCGATTTTTTATTCTGAAATAATGTGCTTGAAGAAAGGGGATGCATAAAAGGATGGGATGCAAGGCGGATGGTGAAGATGAATACCGCAGCAACCTGATGGTTGTGAGGATTTCATCAAGGCATCCAACGCCGCAGACCGCCTTTTAGGCGCCCCGTTAATCATCATATCCGATTTGGAGGCCGTCAATGTAGAGCTTATAGTTGGCGCCGGTGCCGGCTGGCCGGATGTAGAAGTTGAAGCAGCCGCCCCAAAGTCCGTTGCCGAGGAACTGGGCCTGGATGAGGGTCGGAACGCCGTTCTGAAGCTCGACGCCCATATCAGTTTCGTTCTTTGTGAACTTGTATGAGCCGTCTTCGTTCGTCCCGTCCCAAACGGCTCCGAGGGCGCCTTCGCAGATGACAGGAATCCTCTTGGTCTCCTCCTCGCCCTCATAGAGCATCTGGAGAATCACCGTGTAGGTCTTGTTCCATTCAGCCATAGGCTGATTGTTGTTGCCGTTGCGGTAGAGCTGGCCGTCGCCCGGAGCCGCATCAGCCGCCTGGTCGTCGATGGCGAGGCAGAGGGAGTTGGCTCCGCAGAGCTTGTACTCATTGTTAACGGTGATTCCGCTGCCGTTCTCGCCATAGACAATCTTGCCGACGGCGTTGATGCCGATGACGCCGAGATTCCAGTTCCATGTCTGGTCCTGAGTGTAAGGCCCGAAGGTTCTCTCGCCGTCGAAGTTCTCGTCCATAGGGTCGGCTCCGCTGGCTGCCGAGATGACATGGTCAAAGTTCCTCTTCACGGCAAGGTGTGCCTGCGCCGGGTAGAGAGTCAGCGTATAGTTGCCCTCGTACTTGTTCTCGAATGCGGCTGCCGATGCCTTTGTGGAATATTTCACCTTGTTGAACGCGTCTCCCATTGAGAATGACGGGGTGAGGTGCTCCTTGTCGAAGATGAAGGAATACCAGCTGTCGGCGGCGAGCTTGCCCGTGTAGCTGAACGAGCCGTCCTCATTTCTCGTGAGAGGCTTCGCATTGGCGGCGTCCTCGGTTCCGACCGCCGTTCCCACGATGTAGAGCTGGAGCGCAGTGCCGAGGTCAACCGTGATTTCGGTGAGCTTTCCGGCCGTGAGAGCGACGGTTTTCTTCACTGAATATTTAGCTCCCGTAGCCGCTCCGATGAGTTCAATCTCAATCTCCTGCTCCTCGGACGGGACTGCGGCGAGAATAATCTGACCGTAGGCGTTCGCGGTGACGGTAAGCTTGTCGGATGAACTTTCCGTTTCCTTCCATGTGCCGGTGCCGTGTGCATAGACGAACTCTCCGGCCGCTTTCTTCGTGAACTTCACGGTCGCCTTCTCAATCGGCTCCGGAGCGTTGTTCACCTTAATCTCCGCATAGGCGGCCACATGAGTGAAATCGAGAGACTTCACGGATGCGATTCCTCCGGTGTAGGCGGTATTGGCGAACATGAGCATCGCGGAGGCGTCACAGAACTTGACTCCAGTCTTCTGCGAAGTCGGAATTATGGCGCGGGCCTCGTCCGCACCGAGGGAAATCCATGAGGACTCTCCGTCCTCGTCGTAAGGAGAAACCGCATAGAGGCTACCATCCGGCTGTGTCGGGGCGAATGTGACCTTGAACCCGAAGGACTCGCCCTTTTCTGCGGCTACGACCACGACCGCGTCGCCGTTCGCCGAGAGGGCTACGGATTCCTTTCCTGTCCAACCCGCGTTTTCGATGTTCCCGCTGATGGAAGCCGTGATGTCCGGTTCTCCACCCTCAAGGGCGGGAGTCTTGTCGCACGAAGTCATCGTGCACGCAGCCATAAGGCTGAAAATCATTGTTTTAGTAATTCTGTTCATCATGATGTTTTATGTGATTATAAAGTTTGTCTGATGTTTGTGAACTGGCCGTCAGGCAGATTCTATTCTTCCTCCTCCGGGCCGAACGCCTCCATGAGGGCGTCATACTCCTCCTGATTTATCCTGACCATGCATCCGTGGCGGCTGTCCGGGATTGAAAGGTAGAACTTCTCCCAGCCCTCCACGGCCATCTTCGAGTTGTCGAATCTCCAGTACTGCTTAGGGTAGTTCTCCGCGAATATGTACCAGCCCTTGCCGTCCGGGGCGGGAGCTATCGCCGGAGCCTCATGGTAGCGCGACTCCTTCTCCACTCCATCGACCACCACCGACATCGGTGTGACGGGCGACTGCGGTTCTGTCCACGGCCCCGTGAGGTTGTCGGACGTTGAAATCAGCACCGTCTTGCCGGTCGGGCACACCCGGGGCGACTGGCCGTCGGCGACTGGGGCACGCTCGTCCTTGTATATAGCCCAGTACTTTCCGTCAATCTTGCGGATAATCGCGTCAATGGTCACGATGTCCCTGAACGCCTCGCTCTGAAAGTCGAAAAGGAACTCCGGCTTGGTGAACTTCTTGAAGTCCGGCGTGAGCACATAGAGGGTCTTCATCTTCGTGAAGTCCTGCTCGGTGCCATGGGTGGCGTGCCATGTGATTATGTACTGGTCGGAGTCCTCGTCGTAGAACAGTTTTGGTGCTCCGAAGTAGGTCGGATCGGCGGTGTAGCCGCTCTTGGCGTTGAACACCTGCGAGGCGGTGATGGTGGTCTGGATTTTCCAGCTTATGAGGTCGTCCGACACGAAGAGGCAGGCTCCGGACTTGCCGGAAATGCGCCCGCTTATCATGTAGTAGCGGCCGTCCCCGCCCTTTATGATGTCGGGGTGTCCGCGGTAGGTGCGATGAACTTTCTGATTGTCGTTCAGGGGAGTCCACACGGCTCCGTCCTTGCTGATGTAGTAGTAGAGGCTTCCGTAGTCGGAATCCTTCATGTGCGCGAAGAGCAGGCCCCCGTCCTTGTATTTTCCGTCAGGGGTGACGGTCTCTCCTTTCTCGCTGTCGTTGAAGTCCTTCCGGACGGAGTCTATGTCGCGGTTTATCTTCTCCGGCGTGCACGAGAGCAGGCCGAGCGCGACTGCAAGCGCTGATAACATAAATCTTTTCATTTTTTCTATGTGGCTTTTTCCAAATTTATTTCATATGCATGGCCTCCAGTGGGGCGCGTGCCGCGAAATGCTGTTAAAGAACTGCGGCTCAGTGGGCGCTGTTGGCCTTGGCGAGGTCGTCTGCCCAGCCCGGCCGGCTCCATTCCTGCTCTATGTCCTTGCCGTAGGTCTTTGCCTGCTCCACGAAGAAGTTCGGCAGCGGGAGGTACTGGTGGGTCGGGGTGAAGCCCTTGACCTTCGCGGTCTTCTGCGCGTACTTGTTGAAGCGGATGAGGTCAATCTTGCGCATTCCCTCGAAAAGGAACTCCCGTCCCCTCTCGTCCAGAACGGCATCGAGGAAAGCCTCCGCGGAGGCCGTGGCTGATGCCGGAAGGGCGGCGAGTCCGGCGCGCGAGCGAACCTCGTTCACATACCCGACCGTTTCGGCCGAAGGAGCCGCTCCGCTGCGGCGCACGTCAAGCTCGGCCTTCATCAGGAGAACGTCAGCCCATCTGGCAAGCGGCCAGTCGTGACCCTGGTTCGCCGTGTCTGTCTCATAAGGCCACTTTGTGATGAGGTAGCCGTCCCAGCCCACTCCGATGGACGACGGATCCTGCTTTTTCGTCGGGTTGCCTCCCGCCGCGGGCTTCACCCAGTATTCCGTGGTGACTGCGGCCCTGCGCAGGTCGCCGGTCTCGTACTGATTGTAGAACGCCTGCGCCACATTGTAGTACTGCGCCCAGCCGGTCTGCGTGAACGGGGTCGGGTTGCCGTTGTTGTCAACCGGAGATATGTCGGCCGGCATGAACGCCTTCTGGTAAGGGAAGAAGTTTCCGGCCTCGTAGGACGTGCCGCCGTTGGTCTCGTTGCTAACTGCCATGATGATTTCCCGGTTCCATTTGTTGTAGTAGCTGAAAACCTTCATGTAGGGGTTCTCGCCCTCGGTGTAAATCCCGTAGCGTCCGGAGGCCGCCAGCTCTTCGTACATCTGTTCGGCCTTGTCGTACCATCCGTCCATGTCGGCTCCCTCGTTCAGGCAGTGCTTCATGAGGCAGAACCTTGCATAGTCGCGTGTGTAGCGCCCTTTTTCCGCCACGGTCTCGGGAAGATTCTCCACGGCGAGGACCATGTCGTCATATATCCACCGGCACATCTGCTCCCGCGTCGGACGGACGAGATTCTTCTGCACCTCCTCGTTCTCCACCTCGTCGGGATTCACTATGACCGGCATCGGACCATAGACATGATAGATGAAGTACATCAGCATCGCCCTGCACAGTGCGACCTCGCCGACCAGCTGTTCCTTTTTCCCAGCCATAAAGACCGAAGGGTCGGCCGAGCGCACCTTTCCGAGAACCTCGGTGAGGCGCGTGACGTGGGAGAGCTTGGTGATGTGGTTGAGGTTGTCCCCGCTGCTGTTGCCGCGATAGTAATAGACGGCCTGCGAGAAGTCCGCCCTCGAATTGCGCTTCCACTCGCTGTCCCATCCCTTCGATGTCCAGGGGAACATTTCGTCGGTAGGCATATCGAACATCCTGATTCCGCCGCCCTCGTAGGTATAGACAGGGTGGGTGTTGTAGCCCTCGCCGAGATAGTACTGCCATGTCGAGCCGAACGGAATGTAGCATATCATCGAATATGACTCATATTCCTCGGCCGTCGAAGGATAGTTCTCGGGATTCAGGGTTCCGTATATCTTCGCGTCAAAATTCTTTTCGCATCCGGCGAACGTCAGAATGGAAATGATAAAAATCGTGAATGATAAAAATATATTTCGTCTCATATATATCCTTTTTTAGAATGAAAGCCTCAGACCGAGGGAATATGAACGTGTCGCCGGGTACTCGCCGGTGGATTTCCCGCCTTCTCCGCCTCCTCCCATATACATTTCGGGGTCGAATCCGTCATATTTCGTGAATGTCAGGGGATTCTGCGCGTCGAAGTAGAGATATATCGACTCAATCCATTTCGACGCGCCCTTGAGAACCTTTTCCCCGAAGGTGTAGCCGAAGGTTATGTTCCTCACTTTCAGGAACGACGCGTTCTGCATATTTATGTTCGTCCCGCAGGCTCCCGGCAGCGCTCCTATGTCACCGGCGGCGATTCCCGGGCGCGTTCCCTCCGGGTTCGAGATGGAGTTCCAGATTTTGTAGGCGAGCACGCTGGAATTTCTCGAATTGTCGGAAAGCCATGTGCCGCTGGTCGTGTTGAGGACGACATTGCTCTTGTAGAGACCGAGCTGGCCGTACATATAGACGTCGAGGGTGAAGTTCTTCCACGAGAAGGTGTTGCCGAAGCCGATGTAGCAGGCGGGCACGTTGTTCTTCATGTAGATGTCGTCAATGGTAATCTTTCCGTCGCCGTTCTTGTCCTCGATGATAGGCGCTCCCGGCATCATCGCCCCGTCGGAGATGGTCTTCTGGGACTCGGGCACATTGGAGCGGTCGGCGTTGACTATTCCAGTGACGTTGTAGTAGTACCAGGCGTTCATCGGCTCCTTCTCGCGGACGCGGTACTCCTGGTAGTAGTGGTTGTTCTCCCTTTCGAGCCAGATGCTGTTCACGCGGCTCAGCGCGAGGGATGTCTCCCACCTGAACGCCCGGTCGATGTTCACCGTGTTGAGGTTCAGCTCCCAGCCTATGCGGTAGAAGTGTCCGTAGTTGACCTTGCGGTTCTCGAACATGGCAAGAGGAGAGGACGGCTCGGTGCCGAGCAGGCGGGTGACGTCGTTGCGGAAGAAGTCGAAGCTTCCGGAAATCCTGTTGCGCAGGAAGTAGAAGTCGAGTCCGACGTTCTTCATGTAGGTCTTCTGCCATGACACCCACCATGAGTTAGCGCTGTTGAGGGTGTAGGGCGTGTATTGCGTCGTGTTGCCGTCGAAGGATGCGCGGAAGGAACTCGCGCCGTAGTTCCCGTAGAGCGAGGAGCCGAGGTTGTCCGCTCCCGTTACACCCCAGCTGCCCCTGATTTTCAGCAGGTTAATCCATGAGATGTCCTTCATGAAGCTTTCGTTGGAGAGCTTCCACGCGAAGGAGACCGACGGGAACCAGTTGTATTTCTGGTTCGGGAAGAACTTGTCCGAGCCGTCCATGCGCACGGTGGCCGAGATGACATAGCGGTCGAGGATGTCGGCGGACAGCTTGCCGAAGACCGAGCGGTGCTCGTTGTAGCCTCGGTATGAGCCGGGGAGGATGTTCCCGGTGGCTGAGGACAGGTCGTCTTCCTTAATGGCGTCCTGTGTGTCCTCGTAGGAGACATAGTAGCCGTACCAGTCCTGCTTGTACATTCCGGCTCCGAGCAGCGCGTCGATGTTGAGCACGTCCGCGAATCCCTGACTGTAGCTGAGCGTGCCCTCAAGCGTCTGGTAGCGGCGGCCCTGTGAGTGGACGTTTCCGCGGGACTTCTTCATGAGGTTGAAATAGACCGTCGAGGGGATGTAGGAGTTTCGCATGGAGTTCTCATGGCTCATTCCGTAGAGAACCTTGGCCTTGAGATAGTCCTTCCACAGGTTCGCTGTCGCCGAGACGTTGAAGTTGTAGCCGTTTTCCTTGGACTTGTCCTCGATGCTCCTCATCGAACTCGGGTTAGGGATGTTGGAGAATATGGTGTAGGAGCCGTCCTCCTGCTTCTCGGGGATGTTCGGCGGCAGAATCAGCGCGGCGTAGAGCGCACTCGCGGCCAGCGCCCCGGCGTTTCCCGAGTCCGCGCCGACATTGGCGTTGCTGTAGTTGTTCTGGTTCACGTTCACGCTTCCCGCGATGTTGAGGAACCTGAACACCTGCGCGTCGATGTTTGCGTGCATGGTGAACTTGTCCATTCCTGAGTTCACGACCGTCCCGTCCTGCCCGAAATACTGTCCGGAAAGATAGTACTTGACCTTTTCCGTCCCGCCTGAGAGCGTGAGGTTGTGATTGTGTATGTAGCCGTTCTTCAGGACGAAGTCCGTCCAGTCGGTCGTCTGCGCGTTCCTTATCTCCTTCGCGTCAAAGGGCGCGGTCCATCCTCCGTCGTAGGCGAGTCCGCCGTAGGGGTACATCTTGTTGGCGTAGAGGTAGGTTTCCTTGTTGAATACATTGACCATGGTCATGTATTCCTGCGCGTTGAGCACCTGAAGATATGGATAGTTGCGGACGAAGCTGTAGCTGCCGTCGTAGGTGACGCGGGGCTTGCCTGCCTTTCCTTTTTTCGTGGTTATGAGTATGACTCCGTCAGCCGAGCGCACTCCGTAGATTGACGCCGACGCGTCCTTGAGAATTTCGACGGACTCGATGTCGGCGGGGTTCAGTCCTCCGAGGCCGGAGCGGTTCACATTGGATGGCATGGTCATTCCCTCGCCTCCGATGGATATGGAGCCTGCCGGCATCACCACTCCATCGACTACATAAATCGGAGTCCCGCCGCCGCGGATGGATATGTTGACCTTTCCGTCGGGCTGTCCGCTGTTCTGCGTGGCCTGAAGTCCGGGCGCACGTCCGAGGAGCAGCTGGTTTATGTTCGGGTTCGCCGCCTTTGGCACTTCGTCGGCCTTGACCTGCGCGATAGCGGTGGTGAGGTTCTTTTTGTTCACCGTGCCGTAGCCCACCACGACCGACTCCTCAAGCACGTCGAGGTTTTCGGCAAGGCGTATGATTATCTTTTCAGAGGGGGCAGAACCGAGGTTTATGGTCTCGTCCCTGTAACCGAGGCTGGAGACGCGAAGCCTTGAGCCGGCGGGCACCTCCATCGAAAACGAGCCGTCGGCATCGGCCACGACCCCGTCATTTGTTCCCTCGACCATCACGGCAGCTCCGATGACAGGTTCAGATGTCCTCCTGTCTATGATCCGTCCGCTTGCCATGACCTTGCCGCCTTTCCCGTCCGCGGACTGTCCCTGAGCGGCGTTGCGCCTTTTCAGCACAATCTGCTTCTTCTCTATTTTCCATTGAATCCGCGTGCCTGCGAAGAGCTGGTCCAGAAGCTGGTCCAGAGTGGCGTTGCTGACATTGACGCTGACCGTTCCCTGTTCATCCACCAGTTCGCTGCTATAGACGAACCAGTATCCGCTTTCCTTCTCGATGCGCTCGATGACCTTGAGAATCGGCTCGTTCTCGACCCGCAGCGAAAACCTTTTCTGGGCGGCCGCCTCGAATCCGGTCTGAAGGAGCAGCAGGCAGGCTAAGAGTAGTCCTGTAATCTTGTTCATATTAGTGTCATTGAATTGATTCGAACATATCCCTTGAGTTCCTTTTTTCTCAGGAATATGGTTCAAATCCGGTTAATCTGATTCAATGACACCCGAACCCCGTGAAAGCGAAGTAAGAAAGACGAAAAAATTTCTTATTTTGATGAAATCACGAATTTTTTTCTGCCGCCCTCTGCGGAGTCTCCGGAAACCCTCTCGCAGCGTATAGGGAGCACCTGTTCGAGCAGGGACATTATGTCCTCAATCTTCTCGTCCGAGAAGGTGGCGCGGAGCCTCATGTCCAGAATGCTGCGGTCGCTCACCTCGATGCCGACGCTGAATATGTTGGAAAGCCTGTCGAAGACATAGCCCATGTCGTCTCCCCTGAACGCGAGTATGTCGTCCTTCCATGAAATCCACTTGAATACGTCCTGAACCTGTTCCGTCCGCACCTCCTCACCCGTGCGTATCAGCTGGCAGCCCTGCCCGAGCCTGTGGCGGCCGCCTCCGCAGCCTATGTCCAGCGTCCCTTCAACGAGAGTCACGCGCAGCCGCTCCGTGTCGTATGCGTCGATGTTGAAGGATGTCCCCGTCGCCGTCACCTCGCTCCCGTCCTCCAGCTTCACCGTAAACGGGTTGTCCTTGTCCGAGACCACTTCAAACCACGCCTCCCCGTCGAGGCCGACGACGCGCTCCCCCTTAGGCCAAATGTCCGTGTAGGTTAGCCTTGAGCCTGAGTTGAGGCAGATTGCCGTGCCGTCGGCGAGCCTTGTCCTGACGACCGAACCGTAGGGCGCCGACACGGAAAGTTCGGCAGGCTCCCTGTCCCCGGCCGTGCCCAGGCTGTAGGCGAGGTAGGCGGAGGCTCCGAGCAGCGGAATCAGCAGTATGGCCGCCGCGTTCTTCCAGATGCCGAGAAGCCGCCTCCCGAACGGCCTGCGTCCGGCTCCAATCTCCGAAAGCATCTTCCGGCGGGCCTTGCCGACATCTATCGCATCTTCCCTGAACGGCGCGTGCGACGCCTCCCACAGGTTTCTGAACTTCAGGTATTCCAGGCGGTTCTCTTCGGACGCGGAAACATATTCCTCCAGCATCCTTCTCTCATTTTCGGTGGCCCTGTCCTCAAGGTAGGCCCTCATCAGTTCGACGACATTATCCATCATTGCAAAACGTTTATCAAAATCAATACTGCTCCCAGACCGTCCCTAATCATGGCAAGTGCCTTTTTCAACCTCATTTCCACAGCCCTTTGGGTGATTTCGAGCCTTTCGGAGATGTCCCGTGTCCGCAGCCCGTCCTCCATGAACATGAGGAAAGTTTCCCGCAGGGTTTTCGGGAGTCCAGCCACGGCCTTCTCGTAGTCGCGCCTGAGGTCGCTGTAGAAGATGTAATGCTCGACGTCGTTGCTCTCAAGCACGCTTTCCGCAAGCACGCGGCTGCAATGCTCGTCCCTCACCCGATGGTGCCGCAGCTCGTTGAGGGCGCGGTTTCTCACGGCGGCGAGCAGGTAGGACTTCAGTGAACGGTCGATGCTGAAGCTCCCGCGCGTCTCCCAGATGTGGAGAAATACGGCCGCGACGATGTCCTCGCAAGCGTGAAGATTACGGATGTAGCCTCCGCAGAACATCACGAGGTTGAGATAATACTCCTCGAAGAAATCGGAAAAGACGCTCGTGTCGCCCTTTCTGATTCCCTCAAGATATTCGTTGTCATCGTGAACCGCTGTCATGTCTTTTGAAAAATCGCGGTAAAGATATGCAATGATTTCCATAAAATGAAATTATGAATTTTTTGTTCGTTTTCATCGTTTTCGGGTGTCATTATTACGGGAGTATTATTTTGAATATATCCTCATTCCGTGGATAACGCTCTGACTGATACGGAAATACTGACTAATAACGAAATACTGTCTGATAATGAAATATTGTAATGCAGATAAAATGAAGCGAATCTCAACCACGCCACCGGCGATTCTTTTTGCCGCCTCCTTTCTTGCCGCGGCCCTTCTTTTCCCGTCCTGCACGAGGCAGGTTTCTTCCCTCGGCCAGCAGAACTTCAACGACGGCTGGAAGTTCGCCCTCTGCAGCGGCACGGCGCTTCTTGAGACCCCGACCGCAGTCTTTGAGGAAGGCTCCGCCCTTGAGGTCCCCTACGGCTGTTGGTTGCCGGAAGCGTCCGAGGGGGAGTCTCTGCTCGCACGCAGCGTAGGCCCCGAGGATTCCGGAGACCTTGCCCGGCCTGACTTCGACGATTCCGCGTGGAGAAGCCTCGAACTTCCGCACGACTGGGCCGTTGAGGGTGACTTCAACGCCGCGAACCCTTCAGGGACCGGCGGAGGCGCGCTCCCCGGCGGCATAGGATGGTACCGCAAGCATTTCAGGATGGACGGGAAGCTTCGCGGGAAGGCCGTTCACATCGACTTTGACGGGGTGTATATGAACTCGACCGTATGGCTGAACGGCGTTGAACTCGGAACTCGGCCTTACGGATACATATCCTTCTCCTACGATTTGACTCCGCACCTCAACTGGGACGGTGACAATGTCCTTGCGGTGCGGGTGAACAATTCCGACCAGCCCAACTCGCGGTGGTACAGCGGATGCGGGATTTACAGGAATGTGTGGCTGAGGATTCAGGAACCGCTGCACATTGCGCAGTGGGGCGTGTTCGCGCGTGTAGAGAACGGGAACCGTATTCGTGTCACGACGACCGCGGAGGCTCCCTCGGACTTTCATGCCGGGGCGGGGACTTCCGAGAGGACTTCAGAAGGCTTCGGCACCGGTTCAGCCGGGACTCCATGGGGCTTCGGTGCAGATGCCGCGGAGAGTCTTTCAGGTCGTGTGGAGGTGCTGACTGAACTCTTCGACGCGGACGGCCGGCGAGTTGCGTTCTCCCGTTCCGGACTCGGGACGGATTTGAACTGCGAGCAGATGTTGGAGGTGGAGAACCCGCGACTGTGGAGCGTCGCTAGTCCGTATCTTTATCGTCTGAAAGTGAGCCTTATGAACGACGGGCGGGTCTGTGACATTCATGAAACTTCAACCGGTTTCCGAACATTTGCCTTTGACGCGGAGAAGGGCTTTTCTCTGAACGGCGAGCGGATGAAAATCAACGGGGTATGCCTGCATCACGACCTCGGGGCGCTCGGTTCGGCGTTCAACGTGTCCGCGGCGGAGCGGCAGCTGAGAATAATGAAGGATATGGGCGTGAATGCGGTGAGATGCTCGCACAATCCGCCTGCCCCTGAGCTGCTGGACCTTTGTGACAGGATGGGGCTTTTGGTGATGGACGAGCCGTTTGATATGTGGCGGCAGAGAAAGACCGAGAGGGACTACGCGAGGTTCTTTGACGAGTGGCACGAGCGGGATCTGCGTGACCATGTGATGCGTGACAGGAATCACGCCTCGATTTTCATGTGGAGCATAGGAAACGAGGTGCTTGAGCAGTGGAGCAATGCAAGCGCGGACACCCTGTCCCTCGCCGAGGCGAACTTCATACTGAACTTCGGACAGGACAGGAGCAATCTGGCCGCGCTCGGGGAGACGAGCGTGAACTCTCTCCTTGCCGCGAAACTTGCCGGGATTGTGCGGGAACTTGACCCGACGCGCCCGATAACCTCCGGCTGCAATGAACCGGATCCGGGCAACCACATCTTCCGCTCGGGAGCGCTTGACGTGATTGGCTACAACTACCACGACGGCTGGTTCTCCTCGGTTCCGGCAAATTTCCCCGGCAAGCCTTTCCTCGTGAGCGAGAGCGTTTCCGCGCTGATGACCAGAGGCTGGTACAGGATGCCTTCGGATTCCGTGAAGGTCTGCCCGCCGCTGTGGGACGACCCCGCGCGTGAACCATCCTTTGCCTGCTCCTCCTACGACAACTATCATGTCCCTTGGGGCTGCACCCACGAAAAGTCTCTCCACGATGTCCTGCACAACGACTTCATCAGCGGGCAGTTCATCTGGACAGGATTCGACTACATCGGCGAGCCTGTCCCGTATGGCTGGCCCGCACGCAGTTCCTATTTCGGAACAGCCGACTTGGCGGGATTCCCGAAGGACATATATTATATGTATCAGTCCGTATGGCGTCCGGAAGTCGATGCCCTGCACCTGTTCCCGCACTGGAACTGGAAAGCAGGGGAGACCGTGGATGTCTGGGCCTACTACAACAATGCTGACTGTGTGGAACTTTTCCTGAACGGACGGAGTCTCGGCGAGAGACGGAAACTCACCTTTGGGCATTCTGCATCCTGTCTCACCGACGGCTCCACGGAGTTTCATGTCCGCTGGAGAGTGCCTTTTGAACCGGGCGAACTGAAGGTTGTAGCCAAGAAGGACGGGCGTGCCGTGCGCGAGACCGTTGTGCGGACGGCCGGCGAGCCCGCGTCGCTGAGGCTAATCCCGGACAGAACCGTCGTTTCGGCGGCCGGCCGTGAGCTGTGCTTCGTGACCGTTGAGGTTCTGGACAAGGACGGGAACCTCTGCCCGAAGGCTGACAACCTTATTCGCTTCAAGGTCTCCGGGCCGGCTGAGATTGCCGGAGTCGATAACGGCAGCCCGATTTCGCTGGAACGCTTCAAGTCGGACCGCCGTCACGCGATGTATGGAAAGGCTCTTGTCATCCTCAGACCGGCTGGCGGAAAGGCAGGCAAGGTGACTTTGCGTGCGGTTTCTGACGACGGCTCAGGCAAGACCATGTCAGCGGAGACTGTAATCAAAGTTAAATGATGCTGAGACTCCTTAGGTTTTGGCCAAACTGTTATGCGGGTTCGAATTGAACCGGACCGCCGTCAGAGCTTGCGGTTCTTGTAGTTCTCGATGCAGGCGGGGATAATCGGGCGGTAGGTCTCCGACTTGAAGAGTGTCGAGGATATGATGAAGTCCGCCGTGCTTCGGTTTGTGGCGAAAGGGATGTTGTAGAGCGACGCGAGCCTCACGAGTCCCATGACGTCGTTCTGATGCCCCTGCATTATGAGGTTGTCGCAGAAGAACACGAGCATATCCACCCGTCCCTCCGCAATCATCGACCCGATCTGCGCGTCTCCTCCCAAAGGACCCGACAGCAGGCAGGTAATCTCCGGGCATTCCTTTCCGAGTTCCGTCTCCAAAGCCTCCCGCACCAGCCTTCCGGTCGTTCCCGTGCAGAAAAGCCGGCAGTCCTTCAGCGACCCCGCGTTGAACTTCACCCAGTCGATAAGCTCGACCTTCCTGGCGTCATGCGCCACAAGAGCGATATTCCGTATCATATATCAAGTTTTTCAATATTTTTAGACATTCTAAATCCGGGCATTCCTTCCCGGCTTTCCGTCACACATACGCCCCTCCGTCGCACAAAAAACAAGCCAGCCCTCCGTGTGTTTTCCATAATACACTTTCGGCACATTTCTGTATTC
>CAVBPI010000019.1:14100-16363 GCA_963596955.1 bacterium
AAATACAACAGATCAAAAATTTTCTTGAATATACTTTACATATATGTAAAGTTTTCCTATATTTGCTCCATGAAAAAGAACACTACATTGGAATTGATTGAACAGTCGGATAAGGTAAGCCTGTATTCGATTAGCTTTGAAATGGATAAAGCATACTCGTACATATCAGGAGGATAAGAGTCTGTATGGATATGTTCTTGATCTTCAGAAATTCGACAACCTTTTGAGAAAATGTGTAGCAGACGGCTCAATATGCATTGAAGAAAAAGCGATAAAAGGTGTTGATGATAAGGTATTTCGGATATGAAACACAATGCTTTGTTTCAGGAGCAGCTTTCAAAAGTTTCTCCTGAAGTAAAAAAAGAAATGGAATGGTCGGCTGAGTTGGTTGCCAACATCGACCGTCTTCTGAAAGCCAGAGGTATGACCAGAAGAGAACTTGCTGCGGCAGTTGGCTGCAATGAGACCCAGATTGTACGTTGGACCCGCGGCTTTCCGAATTATACACTGGCGACTTTGGCGAAGTTATCAGTGGCATTGGGCGATGACCTTATTCGAATCTGTGGGCGGGCGCAGTACGTTAGCGGCTACCGTCAGCTTTCACATTCTTCCTGCCAATACTTATCAGAACCCGAAAGTCCTTCTTATGGCAGAGCGGAGCAGATTCACGGCAACGAGGAATTTTAACTACTTCTGCCGGATGAAAATCTGGAGGGGGCAGCCGGTGAAGTCGAAGTTGGCGCGGAGGCGGTTTTCGAGGAAACGCCTGTAGGACTCGCGGATGTACTGCGGGAGGTTGCAGAAGAACGCGAAGGACGGACTGCGGGTCGGAAGCTGGGTGATGTACTTGATTTTGACGTACTTGCCCTTCCATGCCGGCGGCGGGTAGTTCTCGATTTCCGGGAGCATGACCTCGTTCAGCTTTGACGTCGGAATCTTTTTCGAGTAGTTCGCATAGACCTTCTCCGCCGCGTCGAGCACGTCCATGATTCTCTGTTTGTTGAGGACGGAAGTGAAGACGATGGGGATGTCGTTGTTCGGGGCTATGCGCTCCCTGATGGCTTCGGTGTATCTCTTCATCGTGTTGCTGTCTTTCTCGACCGCGTCCCACTTGTTCACGACGATGACACAGCCCTTGCGGTTGCGCTGGATGAGGTTGAAGATGCTCATGTCCTGAGCCTCGATTCCGTTCTGCGCATCAACCATGAGGATGCAGACATCAGAGTGCTCGATGGCTCGGATGGAGCGCATCACCGAGTAGAACTCAAGGTCTTCGTGAACCTTGCTCTTGCGGCGCATTCCGGCCGTATCGACCAGCATGAACTCGTGTCCGAACTTGTTGAAGAGGGTGGCTATGGAGTCGCGGGTCGTGCCGGCAATCGGCGTGACGATGTTCCTCTCCTTTCCGAGCAGCGCGTTGGTGAGCGACGACTTGCCCACGTTCGGGCGGCCCACAATCGCGAAATGCGGCAGTTCCGGATGGTCGTCATTGTCGGCCGCGGCGTCTGAAGGCAGCCTGCGCACGATTTCGTCCAGAAGGTCTCCTGTCCCGCCGCCGTTTGCCGCGGAGATGCTCCAGACGTCTCCAAGTCCCAGAGAATAGAACTGGAAGGTGTCATAGACCTTCTCTCCCGAATCGACCTTGTTGACGGCGAGCACCACGGGCTTTCCGCTGCGGCGCAGCATCTGTGCAATCTCCGCGTCATAGTCGGTCACCCCGGAAGCCGCCTCGACCATGAACAGCACAAGGTCAGACTCCTCCACGGCGAGCACCACCTGCTTGCGTATCTCCTCCTCGAAGATGTCGTCGGAATTGGACGTGTATCCGCCCGTATCGACAATCGAGAACTCCGTCCCGCACCATTCGCATTTCCCGTAGTGACGATCCCTCGTGACTCCGGCGGTCTCATCGACAATTGCCTGACGCATCCCCACCAGACGGTTGAAGAGCGTCGATTTGCCGACATTCGGCCTTCCTACAATAGCTACCAAACTCATAGTCGTTATCCGTTTATAACCCCGTCACGGGGCATTTCATAAGCTTATTTTCACATAACCCCGCTTCGGCGGAGCCCCGTCATTCTTTGGTCTTAGGGTGGAGCTCACATCCCGCGCAGGCGCTGCAGCCCAAATCCTCGCAGCTGCCCGTGCGCCTGCGGTCTCCCCACAGTTTCATTTCCTCTTCCTTGGCACATTTGATTCCCAACTTTTTCATATTCTTGTTGTTGGATATCTCCGTCTCCGGAAATTTCCCGTTTTTGCG
>CAVBPI010000020.1:0-9519 GCA_963596955.1 bacterium
TCCTTATTCTTCGTCAGAAACTGATTCCCACTGATTCCACTTAGGCATATCGGAGATGCCGTTGCTCTGCGCGAATCCGGTCTCGGTCGCCACAGTCTGAGCCGTCAGCGACGGACTCTCATAATTTTTGGAGAGGATTTCTGCCCCCGGTTGGTTTTTCTTAATCATAGTGTATTGTGTTATAATTAGTTGCTTTTTTATTCCTTCACACAGCGGACGCTGAGTCCGCAGGCAGCATGAGCGGTGTCGTTGTCGGTCGAAGGCTGCACGGACTCGCCTTTCTTGTACTTGTCGCTGAAGTTTGCAGGGGCGGCAAAACCAAAGCGCTGTCCCCAGTGGCCATAGACTCCGCCGCAGTCGGCGCTCCAGAACCTCGCGGAAGTGGTGTAGCCGCTCGATATGACGAAATCCACGCGGCCGCTGATGTCGTCGCGCCCGTAGCCGGTAAGCGGGAAGTAGCAGCCTTCGTACATATAGCCGTGGAGATTCGGATCCATCTCGGCTCCGGCTATAAACGCATTGAGGAATGCCGTGGCCTCGTCCTTCGACCAGACGCGCCATCCGGAAGGACACGGGTCATAGAGGGTCTTTTCCGAGCCCCACAGCGACATCCACGACCTGTCGGACGGATTCACCCATGTGTAGGTGTCCTTCAGGGACGGGATCTCAGCTATCGGCTTGCCGCTGATGAACTTGTAGGGGTTGCGCACGGAGTAGCCGACATAAATGTCGTTCTGAGCGTCGGCCGAGGTCGTAATCTCGGTTCTCAGAGGCAGGTTCCACGGCTTGTCGGAGTCAGGCTGGCCGTTGGAGCCGGGTCTGTAGCCGAACATCTGGCCGTCAAGGGACGCTTCGCTTCCCTGCCTGTCAATCCTCAGGGCCTTGACCGGTGTCCATGTCGGGAGAGTGAGGAGCTTGTTGCTATAGACGCACGGATAGTAGTTGCCGTAGTCCGGGAAATGCGGGAACGGATCCTTGCGTCCCCACTGGTAGCAGTTGCCCACGGCGCAGGCCGGTGTGTAGTCGCCGGCCGTGCCGACGCCGGAGATGGCCGCTCCGAGATTGCGGTCCATAAGCTTTCTGCCTCCTGTCGCAAGGGGACTTGCCTCGGGGTCATAATCCTCTGCCGCCCAGATGTTCCAGCTCCACAGGAGTGTGGCGTTTGTGATGTTGTATTCGTCATCGACCTCGATGCCGTCGTATGTGACCCCCTCCTCGGCAAATGCCGCAATCACGACATTGCCTGGAATAAACTTCTTTGGAGTGTCAAAGTAGGCATATCCGTCAACGAGCACGAGCGACGACGGCAGTATCGGGCAGGCATCGACCCATTCCCTGCTGTCCTGAACCGTGTTGTACCACAGAATCAGCAGGGACTTGGGCGCGATTGACGCCTCCCCCGCGACGGATGAAAGCTCCGACGGGATGTTCCCGTTGCCCTTCACGGTAGCCCTGAACTTGTAGTACTCGTTCGCCTTGTTCACGATGTAGCTGTTGGAGGTGCCGAGTTCGCCAAGATCCACTATCTTTGTCGCGACTTCGTCCGGAACCTTGAAGTCCGCCTTCATACATATCATCTTTCCTGTCGGGAAACCGCCTTCCGGCACCTTCTTCTCCGCGAGAAGCAGTTCCTTTCCGCCCGCTACGGCAAGGACCTGAACCGTCTCTCCGCCGAGCGCGGGGTTAATCACCATGTAGAGATGCGAGGATGCCGGCCACGAGGTCGCGAACCCGCACTCAAGGCGTATTTCCGGAGAAAGGCTCGCCCCGCTCAAGTCAAGCGCACCCGTGGAAAGGTCTATGGAGGCGTTTTCAAACGCGACGGGAGCCTTCGGGTTTGAAGTGCAGCGGAATATTACCGCATCCAGCGTCATCCTCTTGTCGTTTGCAAGTTCGAGGTCAAGGACGGAGAAGGCATGATGAAACTGAAGTCCTATTTCCGAATCGGACTTGACCAGCCCCTCTGCGGCAGCCCACATAAAGTCATTTGCGGCAAGATGCTCCGTGACGTTCGTTGTTTCCTGCGTCTGGACGGCAAGAAGGCTGAGGCTGACGGCGGAAGGGTTCGCGCCGCGCTCCTCCGACCACGGCCAGCAGGCATAGAACGACTGGGGAGCGGTCTCCGAGGCCCATCTGAGCCTTGTCGAGCGCTTTGTGTATGAAAATGACGTCACAGGTCCGTCTTCGTCCGCCTTGTAGCGGCTGTTGGACTGAAGCACACCCGAAGCGTCCGATGTCCAGATGCCTATGCAGTCATCCCTGTTCCATGCGAGCTTCATCGCGGTGCCGTCGTCGGTGTATGTCACCTTGGTTCCCGTCTCTTCCGCGAACGCTGCAGAAAACTGCGGCGCGTCATCGGCCTGCGGTTCCTGAACCGACAGGTTTCCGGAGCAGGCGGCAAGGGCGAGAAGCGACATAATGAGAAATACATTCGTGAGTGACGTATTCTTTAGAGATATATTCTTTCTGTTCATAGTATTCCTGCATATAGAGTTTATTTCCATTCCCATTTGTCGAGGTCGTCGATGTTTCCGCCTCCCGGATGAGACTCCGCCGGGTCATAGAGCGCACCGGCTATCAGCGGCTTCAATATTCCCTCCATGACAAGGAACGCGTCATAGTTCGGATGCACGGAGTCGAGATTCAGACTGCCGTCCGGATTGTTGCCGAACACCCAGCAGTACCTGTCGGCGAGCCCGTTCTCCTCGTTCTTCAGCGGAGTGTGGTAGTCCGCATAACCGAAGCCGTTCGCGGCCGCATAAGCCTTTATGAGTCTGTTTCCCGCCACAATCTTCCCGGCAATCCAGTCCCCGTCATACATAGCCTTCCAAGAATCGCTCTTCCACCACATGCTTCTGGACGGAAGCATCGAGCCGAGCACCACGGCCGAGCCCTGATCGACCGCCATCCTCGCCATGAGCGCGATGTTTGCGAGCAGGTCCTCACGGCTGACATAGTTTCCGTCATTCTCCGCGAAGTCGTTCGTGCCGCAGGCTATGACAGTGACCAGCGGGTCATCGGAGAGTATGTCCGAGGCGAAGCGGCCTATCATGTTGGAACTCGTGGTCCCGTCGATGCCCTTGTTCAGATAGTTGTTCTCGGTGAAGAACGCCGGCCGTCCCCTGTCGCGCCATGTACGGGTAATCGAGTCGCCCATGAGCGCGGCCGTATGTCCGCTCTGGTCGCCGTAGGACGGAGCGGCTGAAGAAACCTCCTCCCGGACGCAGCGGACCTGAAGCCCGGCGCCGATGTAGCTGTTGCCGCCCGTCAGACGGACACCGCCGCCGGCCACGGCCGAAGCACGCAGCGGAGCCACCGAATTGGCGACGCTGGCAGAAGCGAGCATAATCTCGGAGCCGCCCACAATCACGGAGCCTCCGAATCCGGCCTTGCGCTGTCCGGCATAAGGGAAATAGAGGTCGAACTGCGGCAGATAGAGTCCGTGGTTCATCTGGACGGGATTCTCGAAGAGCGTGGCATAGACATCCGCCGTAGGCACCTTCCATCCGGCAGGGCACGGGTCATAGATGGTCTTTTCGCTGCTTATGTTGTCGAGGCTTCCCCACAGGAAACGCCATTCGTCCCTCTCCTGCAGGGACTTGGAATAGAAGTCACCGTCGCCCGTGAACCAGCTGTACTGGGGATATACGGCATCGGACGAACCTCCAAACATCCACTTGTGAGGATATTTCACGGACTCCTCCACGGCGCTCTCAAGCGAATAGCCGGAGCCAAGCTCTCGGGAAAGCATACGGCCGTTCTGAGTGCGGTCGTCGGAGAAGATTCTGTTCCCCGTGACCTTGCAGGCTTCAATGTCCGTGTAGGCCTCGTTGCCCCAGCCTTCCGCTATTTCGGAAGAGGCATCCGTGTATTCAGACGCCGCAGGGAAAGGGTCCTTGCGTCCCCACTGGTAGTAGTTGCCGATGGCAGCGGCGGCAGCGGTTCCGTCAGAAATTCCCTTCGCGGAAGTGCCGAGAACGGCTCCGAGATTCCTGTCCATCATGACATATCTTCCGACAGTCCTCGCTGCGGCATCGGCGTCATAGTCCTTGACAGCCCAGATGTTCCAGCTCCAGAGGATTTCACCGCCCTCGTCGAACACCGCAATCACGGCATTCCCGTCAATGAAGTCCTTAGGAACACGGAAATACACCATTCCTCCCGCAGGGTCGAAGGAAACGCTTTCCACGGGACTCACCTGCGGGAAACCTTCGGCCGTCTTAGGAGAGCTGTACCAGAGAAGCGCCGCGGAAGACGGGACAATGGAGACGTCATAGCCCTTTGACACCGGCTCCCCGTCAAAGCTCCAGCTGAAGCTGCGCGGGACACCGTTGCCCTTGACGTCGGCACGGAAGGAATAGAGTCCCGGGGCTGAAACAATGTAGGTGTTGGCGGTCCCCCGGTCGCTGAGATTGACGGACTCCGCGCTCAGGACGACATCGTAGGAGGCGCAGACTCCGGCCCTGAGTCCCCCGTCCGGGACATCGACCGTCATCTTCTCGAACTCGGCGCCTTCAATGTCGCAGTCTATCGTCAGCTTCCCTCCGGCATATCCCGGATTGACCCTGGCCCAGAATTCCGCCTTTGAACGGTTCACGGACACGGGAGAGACCGGCTTCACCGTCACCGAGGAAGAGACTTTCTCCCCTGTTTCGAGCGCGGAGGAAATCATGTCATAGCTCCCGTCTTCAAATGCGAGGACGGTTCCCGGCTCCCCGGCAATCGTGACACGGGAGCAGCTGACGGGTATGTTCGACTCTATGCAGACCCTCACGAATGCCGTAATCGGGGACAGTTCCATATCAAGAGTCCCGTCCTCAGGCATCTTCACGCCTTTAAGGGACTGCGTGAAGAGCATGGTTTTCTTGAGGTATTCAATGTAGGAGCCGGCAGGGAGTTCCTGTTCCGCGCCGATGCTCACGGGAACGGATTCCGGATGCTTCATGCTCGCACGATAGGGATAATAGAGACTGATGTCGTAAGACTCCCCTTCTGCCCAATACATTCTGAAACTGTCTTTCAACGGTTCGAAGCGGGAACGCGGAGTCGAGGAAAATGCGTCATAGTAGGCATTCTCGTTCAGGTACTCATCCGAACCGCTTTTGCGGGCATACACTCCGATGCGGTCAGAAACGGCTTCCCATGAAATCGGGGTCTCGACGGCGGGAGAAACAGCAGTCACCCGAAACCTCATCTCGGAAGAGCCGTCATTCGGAACCTCGGTGAGATTATCCTTTTTGCAGGCGGAAACTGAAGCCGCGACAGCAAGCAATATGTATAGAATGCGTTTCATATCTTTATTGTATGGTTATCTGGTAGAATGAGTCCGTTCCGGAGTAGTAGTCGAGCGAGGTGAAGACACCTGGAGTCCACCTGAACTCGCCGACCGTGCGCCCGTCAAGCCCCTCGACGCTGTTGCCTCGGAAGGCATACGGTTCGTAGAGCCTCATGACTCCGTCGGGGAGGTTCAAGGAGCAGAGGTGGCCGCGCACGATGTCCTCGCCGTCATTGTAGCGGAGCGTCCAGACCTTGCTTCCGTAATATTTCTTAAAATTGTCAAGCTCCGGGTTCGCCTCCCTCGTCGCGGTGCCGATGACCTTTCCGTTGACGCAGAGGTCATATTCCGTCTTGGTAGGTCGAAGCACGGACTCGTGCACTCTGGCGATGTACTGCTCCGGGGTGATTCCCTCGGGAAGCGGACGGAGGATAATCCGGTTGTGGGACTTCAGACCGCGCAGGACAATCTCGTCACGAGCTTCGGACATTGACATGAACGTGAACTCGTGGTCACCGCCCCATCCCTGATAGCCTCCGCCGTTGGGTCCTCCCGGGAAAGAGAAGAAATGGAGGTAGTCGTTGTTGGTGACAAAGCGGAGCATAGGTCCCGTGCCCAGATCCACGGCATATTCGGATTCGGTGACCGGGTCGGCCTGCGGGATGAACCCTGCCCCCTCGAACCATGCCTTGACGATGTTGTCCGTGCGGAATTCGAGGACATATATCCATCCTCCGTAGCGGAGCTGTTCGTCCGGGAAATATTCCATGACCCATGTTCCGCGGTCGGTGAGCGCCGTGCGGTAGAGGTCGAGTGTCTCCTGTGTGCGCTCCGCCGCAGAAATGTCATATATCCTGTTATTCTTGCTGCAGGATGCGCAGATGAGCGCAAGCAGAAGCGCGGCAATGTATGTGAGCCTTTTCATTTTCATAATCATTTAGTCGTCAAGTGATTCCCAGTCAAGGTCATTGAGGCGCGAGATGCGGCGATGGTAAATCTCGCACCACCTGTCCGTATCCACGCCGTAGGAGTCCTTCAGCCATTTCTTGAGAAGGTCATGCTTCTGACGCAGCTTTGCGCCTCCGTCCGCGCCGGCCGCGGCGAACATCGCCTCCCATTCGGCTTCGGTGAGCGTGACGAGCCTTCCGCCGGTCTCGGCGATGTCCTCGGCATAGTGCGAGCGGGCGTAGTTGCTGACAAATCCCTTTTTGAGAGGGTCCTCGGTGAGGGAGGTGTAGCGGTTGCCGACATAGTCGCTCGTGGTGATGTCCTTGAACTCGGCCGGAGCGGCATAGATTCCGTCGAGGATGTGGGTGAACTCGTGAAGCATGGTTCCGGCGATTCTCTCCGCATCGTTCTCCCATTTGAAGAAGTTGACTCCGAGGATGTTAATCTGAAGTCCGTTTTCAGCCGAGGCGAGGTTCGTGGTGCCTCCGCTGCTGATTTCAAAGCTTCCGACGAGGAAGAGCACCTTAGGGAAATATGACTTCACGAAAAGGGCCGGATCCGTGTTCTCGTCGCCGTCGGACATCATCTCCACCATGGCCTCGATGGTCGTGTAGCGGATGAGCTTCGCTATCATGATGGACTCGCGGATGTTCGGAGGCGACACCCAGTAGCCGAAGCTTGTCTCGCGGTCCGGCATACGGTACTCGAAGCGGATGTTATACGGTTCGACATAGTTTCTCAGCAGCCATTCGTCGAACTCCGTATTCACCCTCGTGTCCTCCGGGAATATGCTCTCGGGATTCAGAGCGTCACGGTTGCAGGAGACAAGCGAAAGCGCCATAAACATAAGCAGCAGTGCGATATTTCTTTTCATCTAAATTTCCTCCATATCAATAGTTTAAGAAAGGATGTGACGGAGCGGCGGCATTGTCGCGCGGATTTGCCTCAAGCCCGGTCTTTATGGCCTCCTGCGGAATCTGGAATGCCCTGCGGAGGTCGTTGTACGGGAGGGAGGCCGCGGCACGGTAGCCGGTGGTGGTGACGTCGTCATAGTCGGTGTCGTCGAAACGATCTACGGTGATTCCATATCTCTTTATGTCCATCCAGCGCATTCCCTCCCCGAGGGTGTCGATGCGGCGGCAGTAGAGCAGGCACTGCGTGAAGTATTCCTGCGTACCCTGCTCGACTGTGAATCCGTGCGGATGAAGGGGCTTGCGGGATGTCGGGGTCTCGCGTGTATATTCGCCGATATATCTGGAAGAGGACTCGTCGCCATAGACTTCCTCGATGAGTTCCCCGGTCAGATGGCGGATGCCGGCGCTGCCCACCCTGAACATGGAGCAGTTCCACGTGTCGAGGTCGGCGGCCGCCTTGTCATATTCCTTCAGCTGGATGTAGGCCTCGGCCCTGTTGAGAAGCACCTCGTTGCCGGAGAGCGCGACAAAGGTGCTCCGGGAGTAGCCTGTGCCGGTCACGGGGTCGGCAACTTCCCACTGGCTCGGCCATTTCGGGAAATAGACCTTGTTCGTAATCTGGTCGCACCAGTAGAACGGAACCATCTGATAGACAACCTGGTAGCTGTCGTTCTTGCCGGTGTCATACGGGCCGCACATCGGACGTTTTGCACGCAGGGTCTCCTGCTTGGCAATCCTGTTGGTGTGGCTGTACCGTGAACCGGAGCCGTTCCATGCGTGGAAGAGCGAGCCGTTGGCGGAATAGACCGGCATCAGAAGGAGGTTGCACTTGTAGGAAGCATCGACGAAGTCGAGCGTCCTTGCGCCGTAGTCCCATGCGAGCCTGTTCGTCGCCGCCCAGTCGCGGAGCATTCCCGCAGGGTCCGAGCCGAGCACGACATCCGCCGCATCGACGGCCTTCCGCCACTGGTTGCTGTAGATGTAGAATCGGGTGGCGAGGGCGTAGGCGGCCTTCTTGTTGAAGTGATACTTAGGGACGGTGTAGGCCTCGTCGTCAATGAGCGGAAGAGCCTCCTCGATGTCCTTCTGGATTTTCTCGTAATCCTCCTGAAGGGTCCCGCGATGACGGACGGGATTGAGGGTGGTCTCGGGACCCGACATATAGGTTACGCCGAGATACTCGGAAGCGTGTTCCGGGTGGTACGGGAGGCAGTACATCATCGTCAGGCACAGATGCGCATACGCCCTGCAGAGCAGCGCCTCGCCCTTGTAGGGGAGAACTTCGGCCGGGGAGCCCATCTCCTCTATGGCCTGAAGGGCGGCATTGGCGGTGGCTATCATTCCGTAGTAGCCCTGCCAGACGTTAACGTTGCTCTCGTTGTCGGCCTCGGTCATCGGCTCCCATGCGTAGTTCTGCTCGATGAGCACCGATGTCGAGTTGTTGTTCTCCGTGTAGAGCTCCACATTGTCGGAGGCATATTCAAAATGTCTCGCAAAAGTCCTTGAGGCGTATGCCGTCACCATCAGCTTGCGGACTTTCTCGACTGTGTTTATCTCAGTCCTGTTGTCCGGCAGGCGGTCAAGAAACTTGTCGCAGGAAGACAGG
Organism: bacterium; assembly: GCA_963596955.1. Lineage (GTDB taxonomy): Bacteria > Bacteroidota > Bacteroidia > Bacteroidales > UBA932 > Cryptobacteroides. The sequence continues at coordinate 8,744 of CAVBPI010000020.1, forward strand.
CTTCCGAGCAGCGCGGCCGAGGCAATTATAAGCGGTATCGTTCTTTTCATCGTCATATTCTGTTAAAAGCCAATCTTGCATGTAAGGGTAATCTGTTTCGGCATCGGAACCGCCACGCCGCCGGAATTAAGGAACTCCGGATCCTGCCCTTCGAGCCTCCTGTCCGAATAGAGCAGGCAGAGGTTGGTTCCCTGAAGCTTGAACGCGAGACTCTTCAGGCAGAGCTTCTCGACGGCCTTCTTCGGCAGCTCATAGCCGAGCGACACTTCCTTCAGACGGATGAAGTCGCCCTTCGCAACCCTCTGGTCGCAGTAGTTGTAGGCGTTGTAGGCGATGTAGAGATTGTTAATCTGTGACACCTGTCGCTTGCTGGCGATTGTCGGAACGTTCGTGGTCTTCTCGTCGCCGGGGCTGATGAAGCGGTCCATGAACTCGCGCGGCATCGCCGTGAGGTCCGAGTAGGAGCTGGCGAATATAGGGTCGAGACGCACGACGTTTCCGAACGAATATGTCATGAACACATTGAGCGTGAAGCCCTTGAACTTGAAGATATTGCCGAAGCTTCCGGTCATCGTCGGGTCGGTCGGCCCCTCGTACTTGAGGTTGCTGAAGTTGTTGAGCTCCTGAAAGGCGATGTCAGTTGATGTGATTTCCCCGTCCTTGTTGAGGAAAGTCGGGATGCCCATCTCGTCGAGCCCCTTGAACTGGAGCGAGAACATCGAGCCGCGCGGCATTCCCTCCATCGAGTAGCCGGAGCCGGTGAGGTAGCTGATGAC
>CAVBPI010000020.1:9529-15996 GCA_963596955.1 bacterium
GTCTTGAGGTCGGTCACGATGTTGCTCATGTGCGAGAAGATGAAGCTCGTCGTCCAAGAGAAGTTCTTCGTGTCGATGTTTTTCGTCGATAGCGAGAGCTCTACTCCCTTCGACTTCATGGAGGCGACGTTTCCGTATTTATTGACCACTCCTCCGAGGCCCTGGGTCACGACATTTCCGATGAGGTCGTAGTTGTTTCGGGTGTATGCGTCGAATGACACGAGAATCCTGTCGTCCGCGAGGCCGAAGTCGGTGCCGATGTTGAGCTCGTGCTTCTTCTCGTAGGTGAGTTCGGAGTTCTCGATTGATGCCTGATAGAGAGCGGATTCCCTGTTGTCCGTCACGCCACGCCAAGGATTTGAAGGGTAGAAGAGCGCGGTCGAGTTGTTGACCCAGGCCGGTCCCCTGTCCGCGGTGAGCGAGTAGGACGCACGGACGGACATGCTCGAAAGCACCGGCTCAAGATGCCTGAACCACGCCTCCCTGTCCACGCTCCATTTTCCCGCGACGTTCCATGTCGGGAGCCACCTTGAAGTGCGGGAGCGTCCGAGGCGGTTGGAGCCCTCGTAACGGAAGGTGCCGTTGATGGTGTAGCGGTAGTCGTATGAATATGAGGCCGTCGTCGCGAATGCGGCGTTGCGCTCATGGGTGTTTCCGATGTTGTAGTAGTAAGTGTTCTGCTCAAGCTGCTTCTTGAAGAGGTCGAGGATGTAGAACGGGGTCTCGCCGGACTCGTACTGAAGTCCCCAGCCCTGGAATGAGGTGGAATGACGGTCAAGGGAGTTTATCTCCACGGCAGCGAACGCATTGATGACATGACGGTCGGCAATCACGGTGTTGTAGGTGCCGGAAGCGCGGAAGTCAAGGCTCAGCGCCGAGAAGCTGTTCTTGCGGAGAATACCGCCCTCGGGGAGAACCGAATACTTGTCGCCGGTCGGGTCGTCCGGATTGTCGTAGAGGTAGGGATTTCCGTTCTGAATCATCTTCGTGTAGGCCGCGCGGTAGGCCTCCGCCTGATTGGAGTTGTCGCGTATGTTGTGCTCCGTCTCCGAGAGCTGGTAGCGGACCGAACCGAGAGCCGCGAGTTCAAGCCCCTTGACAGGCTTTGCGCGAAGCTCGGCCTGAAACTTCGTGTCGAGGACGGATATGTCCATGTAGTTGTTGTCCAGCTCATGCTTTATGTTGAACGGAGCGTAGTTCCGCGTATAGAATTCGTCCGCGTCGAGTGTCCTTGAAGTGCGGAGGGCATATGAATACGGGTTTATGTCGAAGTCGCGCTTCACCTGTCCCGTGGCGGCGTCAATGTCCGACGAAAGCGTTCCCGGGGCACGCTGCTGACGATAGGATGCGTTGCCTATAATATTGAGTGTCAAGTAGTCCTTGAAAAGGTTCTGCGACGTATTGAAAAGAGCAGTGTAGCGCCGCACCTTGCTCTGCACCGTCCAGCCCGGATCCACGAGAGCGCCGAGAGAAGCGTAGTAGCTGCCTTTCTCGCTGCCGGAGGTGATGCTCACGGAGTGGCTGTGCTGCACGCTCGGACGGAAGAGTTCGGAGAACCAGTCGGTGTTGCGCATCTCGGCCTGACGGAGGTATGCCCTTCTGCCGGCCTCGGTGTTCTCGACCATATATTTCCCCGTCTCCGGATTGTAGGTGTTCATCAGCTGCGAAAGCTTCGTATAGACTCCGCCCGAGGAATTATACACGCTGGAGGTAAAGTTGAGCCATCCCTTCTGGTACATTTCCTCATAGACGGACATCTGCTCCTGCGAGTTCATGATGTTGAATTCGGAATATGTCGGGACGAGACGGACGGAGTATTCGCCGTTATAGTTCACGCGCGTCGTTCCCGGAGTTCCCTTTTTCGTCGTCACGACAATCACGCCGGCCATCGCGCGGGCTCCGTAAATCGACGTCGCGGAACCGTCCTTCAGAATCTGGAAGCTCTCGATGTCATCGGAGTTGAGTCCTGCAATCGCCGAGCTGATGAGCGTCGTCGCGTCACCGGAAGAAAGGGAGTTCGCATCGACATCGACGACGTCCTCCATTATGACCCCGTCAACGACCCAGAGAGGCTTCGAGTCCCCGAAGATGGACGTGGCGCCGCGGACCCGAATCTTAGGGGCTGTGCCGAATGTTCCGGAAACGTTCTGCACGGAGACGCCGGCTGACTTGCCTTCGAGGGAGCGGCTTATCTCGCCGATGCCGCTGATGTTCACGTCAACTGCCGTGAGCCTGTCGGTCGCTCCCGTGAAGAGACGCTTGTCCGTGCTCGTCATGCCCGTGACCACGGCCTCGGAAATGAGTTCCGTGCTTTCCGTCATGACGAAATCCACCCTGGAGGCCGCCGCTGCGGTCGCGTTGTCGTAGCCGAGGCAGGAAGCCTCAAGCCTTGCACCCGAAGGTACCTTGGAGAGCGTGTAGTTTCCGTCTATGTCCGTGACCGTGGCATTGTTCGTGCCGGCAACGGCCACCACCACTCCCGCGAGAGGCTCGCCGGAGGCATCCCGGACGGTTCCGCTGACGCTCAGAGTCTGTGCCTGAGCCGCGAACGCGAACAGAAGAGGAAACAGCAATGCTGCAATATACTTTTTCATTATTCCCTTTTTCATTATTCACCGTGGTATTTACGGTTGGTTATCAGTCAATGTAGTCCTTCTTCAGGATGAGTTCCGTGCACTGCACGAGCGGAACGCCGCTGCTGAAATTAAAGAACGCTCCCCCGCAGCGCCAGAGGTTGAACTGTGACGGCAGAGCCACGGCGTGCGTCTTTGCGTCCGTGAATGTCAGAGTGACGGTGTGCGCGTCGTCGTCAAAGACAGGTTTCGCGCCCCACGCGACGCTTTCGTCAATCCAGATGAACCATCCGGACGGGCTGTTTATCGAATGTCCGTTATAGTGTATCGAATAGAAGTTGTCACCGTCCTCGGCGAAGCCCTGGGCCGCGATGAGAACCTTGCCGTCCTCCGAAAGCGGAGCCTTGATTCTGTAGGCCGAAAGTTCCTCCGTGTTGAGCGTGAGGAAGAATGACTTGAGGTGCACGTCTTCCGAGAGGGTAACGGACTGGAGAGAAGAGTCTCCGCTTACAGTCCAGTCCCCGAGAAGATAGTACCAGTCCTCCTTTCTGTCCTGGAAGAGCGAGACCTCAAACGGGGCAATGGTGTTGTCTGTCGGAGTAATCACGGCCCTGCCCTCAAGGACATGACGTCCCTGCGGCCTGCTGACAGTAAACGTCACGCCGGTCTCTCCCTTTACGAACGAGAAGACATTGCCGGGATTTTCAGTGATGGCGACGTCATAGTCCGAATCGCATCTAACAAAGACCGGAAGGCTCTTTTCCGCGTCGGAGAAAGAGAGTGTCCTGTGGCTTACGACGAGCCCCCTGAACGCGGTCTGTCTGACGGTGAAGGAAATCTCATTGCCTCCCTCGGCCGCCACGGTGATTTCGGCGGAGCGCTCCCCGCCCATATTGCAGAACACATTGAAGCTGACCTCAGACTGCCCGGCCTCAACGCGGAGCCAGTCAGGTTCGGAAGACGAGGCTGTTATCCTCGTTGCCCCCCCCATTATCTCGGCGGTGCCGAGTCCGCCGGAAGCGTCGAAATCAGCGGAGGATATGTTCCCGAATCTTATTTCAGGCACCGTGACGACGCTCTTGGCGCAGGAAACTCCCATAAGGAGAGCCCCGGCAAACAATAATATTGAAAATGTCCTTTTCATGTCCGCGACGGTTTTATCTTACATATTCCATAGTTACCTGAGAATCACCGAGTTTCTTCGTTCCGTCAAGCAGGACATGAAGATAGATGAACTGGAAAGTCTCGCCCTTCTTCAGCTCCACCGGGAATTCCACGACCGGATTCTCACGGCTGATTTCAATTCCGATGTCGTCCTTCTTGAAACGCACCCAGCCGGCGGCATTAATCTGCACAAGTTTCAGCGTGACAGGGTCTTCTCCGTTCCGCCACCTGAAACGGATGGCCTTCAGCGTCGGGTAGTCCTCGGGCGTAATCATGCGGATTATCCTCGTGGTGCCGTCCTGCATATCAAATGATGTCCAGCCCGGAAGCGAGTCCGGAACCCCGGTGATGTCGGAAGCGTCCCTGACAAGGGCATGAGCCTCCGCGACAAGGTCGGAGCAGCGTTCAAAGTCGGAAACGCCGCGTCCCTCCTCCGCATACTTGTATTCCCATGCATTGAAGTCGAATGGCTTTCCGTCCTTCCTGGAGTCAAAGTAATGCCGCCACCTCGGGATGTAGTAGTCCCTGATGAGTCCCGACCACATTCTGCACGCATAGTCATCCAGTCCGTCAGCCTGACGGCCCTTGCCCCAGGTCGTGAGAAGCCGTCTGGCGTTGGTCTCATACTTGTCGCTCTCTTCCGGAGTGCTTCCCCAGTCGCGTGCGAACCCGATCCACCGCTCAAGCCTTGTCACCGGGTTCATGTCAAAGAACCTGTCAGCACGGAGCATCAGGTCGAAGAAGCGTCCTTCGAGCGCCGCGGCCGTGTCCTTGTCGCCAAGAAGGTAGGCATTATGTATCTGTTCCGCGAGCAGGTCCGCCTTTCCTAAGGCATAGACTCCGGCCCAGAGGGCGAGGTCGGTGAGATATTCCCCGTTGTCCCCGAGTTCATCTGAAGCATCAATGAACGCCTCTATTGCCCGGAAATGAGCGTCAGAGGTGGAATAGCGTCCGCCGAGGCCGTCAAAAGGCATCTTCTGCACCCGGTACTGAGCCCGGCTCGTGCACATCCCGTAGTCGCTTTCAAGCATCTCGTCCCAGAAGCGGACAAGGGATTCGGGGCATTTGCCGTAGCGGGTGAGAGTGTAGTCCTTCAGCCACTCCCGGATGTCCTTATGGGAGGTGCTCCACGCCGCGTCAGCAATGATTTCATAGACCACCTCGTTGTTCTCAACGCCCTCCGGAGCCGTTCCGAGTCCTATGAGCCGCCCCTTGTTCTCCGAGGTCAGAGCATTGAGATGTCCGTTCAGATAGAAGTCGAGGTCGCCGGCCGGACAGGTTCTCCCGCCGAAGTTAGGCACGGTGCTGTATATCCATTTCTTGCCGTAGAGTCCCTTGGCGTAGTTCCATGTGTATTCGTTCTCCCATATCCCGTAATTGAAATCGACGCTCAGGTCCAGAAGAATCATCCTGTCGTCCGGAACCTGCGAGAAGAGGGCACGGATGCTCTCCGGGTCCCAGATGTGCCTCTGATAGCCGAACATCCAGCCCTGAAGCACCCAGACGGCATCCGGATTGGCGGAAGAAATGGAATTGTAGAGAGCCTTTCCGTAGGAGGCAATCTGGTCGAAGCGCTCCTGCGTGCCGCGTTCTGCAAAAGGAACCTTCATCTCGTTGAAGCTGTCTGCAAGATAGAACTTGCCCTTTCCGAATTCCTTTTCCCACTCCTGAATGTATTCCTTCGCGATTCTCTGGTAAAGTTCGGTCTCGGGGAATATGAAGCTTGAGAAATAGTCCGGGCCGTCTGCCCAGCCGGTCTCGACGAGCTCAGCATCGGGAAAGACTCTCTTCAGACCCTTGGGCACGAACCCGGCGAACGCATTATATATAGGAGACATCCCGAGCTCGTTCATCCTGTTGACAATGCGGTGCTCAAGCTCAATGGTCCTGTCGTACCATTCCTGCGAAGGATGCCCGTCTATGCCGGAAATGTTGCCCATGCGGAACCACGGAAGATGCGCCGCGCCGACCATGAACTCCCCTATTTCCTCCTCGGTGAGTCCGAGATTTCTCCACACGCGGGCGAAGATGGCCTCGCTGCCAATCGGAGAAAGAGGCATATCGATGCCGTGAAGGGCCATCCGGTCAAGTTCCGCCTCCCACTGCTCCCAGCCCCAATATGGCATGGTGTAGCCGAAGGTGCAGACATTCATGTACTGTCTGTGCTCGAACGGGGTCGTGACAACCTTCAGGGGCTGCTCCGGAAGCCTTGCCGGAAGCGAGATGTTATTGACCGTCCAGGTGGACATTCCGTAGTGGTTCGAGGTGACGTAGTCGTAGAATCCCCGGCATACGGCGGTGACGGAGCTGCCCTTGACGAACAGTCTTCCGCCTCTGACCTGAGTCGAGAAATACTCGCCTTCCTCCACGGGTCCGGTCACCTCAAGCACGAGATTCTTGGGAAAATGCCCGAGCGTCCTCTCTATGACTCCGCGTGCCGCCTTTGAATCCCGCTTCAGCGAATTGTTTTCCGCTGCGGAGAGATGAGATGCCGATAGTGAAAAGAGTGCCGCCGATATGGCAAGAAGCCTCAGAAATGAGTTCATAAAATGATGTGTGGTTTTTACGGTTATTTATATTTTTTCGGCAATTTAGACCTATAAAAACGCAAAAACAACATCAAATAATGAAAATATAAATGGAATATAAAATTATATCATTGATTTACAGGAATATGACACCTTGGGACATACCCTAAAAATACAAAATGAATATAAGGCTAAATCGAGG
>CAVBPI010000021.1:0-2013 GCA_963596955.1 bacterium
TCTGATGGATATCGGTTGCTACCGTGGCATCCGCCACCGTCTCGGACTCCCTGTTCGCGGTCAGAGCACAAAGAACAACGCCCGTACAAGAAAGGGTAAGAAGAAAACTGTTGCCAACAAGAAGAAGGCAACCAAATAGTCGATGAATTATGGCAAAGAAAACAACAACAGCAAAAAAGAGAGTTGTAAAGGTTGACGCTTGTGGCGAGGCTCATATTTCATCAACCTTCAACAACGTGATCATCTCGCTGACCAACAGCATCGGACAGGTGATCAGCTGGTCCTCTGCCGGAAAGAGCGGTTTCAGGGGATCCAAGAAGAACACTCCTTACGCAGCTCAGGTTGCCGCAGAGGATTGTGCAAAGACAGCTTACGACCTCGGTCTCCGCAAGGTAAAGGCTTATGTCAAGGGCCCTGGTGCAGGACGTGAGTCCGCAATCAGAACCATCCACGGTGCAGGTATCGAAGTTACAGAGATTATCGACGTCACTCCTATGCCGCACAACGGTTGCCGCCCTAAGGGACGTCGTAAGGTTTAATGTGTAACAATCTAAAGCAAGAATTACTATGGCAAGATATACTGGACCAAGTACTAAAATCGCGCGTAAGTTCGGCGAGCCGATTTACGGAACGGATAAGGACTTTGAGAAGAGAAATTATCCTCCGGGACAGCACGGCCTCGCAAGCAAGCGCAAGAAGAAATCCGAGTACGGCACTCAGCTCAAGGAGAAGCAGAAGGTTAAATACACCTACGGAGTCCTTGAGAGACAGTTCCGCAACACTTACGAGAAGGCTTCCCGCATGAAGGGACAGAAGGGTGAGAACCTCCTCTTCCTCCTTGAGTCCCGTCTCGACAACATCGTGTATCGTCTCGGCTTCGCTCCTACGAGGGCGGCCGCAAGACAGCTCGTCCTCCACTGCCACATCACTCTCAACGGCGAGGTCTGCAACATTCCTTCCGCAACCGTTAAGCCGGGTGACACAGTCGCAGTGCGCGAGAGGTCAAAGAGCCTTGAGGTAATCACCAACAGCGTCGCTTCCGCATCAAGATATTCATGGCTTGAGCTGGACGCCAAGGCGCTTGTAGGAAAGTATCTCAACGTTCCTGTACGCGAGGAAATCCCGGAGAACATCAACGAGCTTTACTCCAAGTAATAATTAAACACCCAAAAAGCAATTATGGCAATCTTAGCATTTCAGAAACCGGACAAGGTGATTATGCTTGAAGGCACCGACACCGTGGGCCGTTTCGAGTTCAGGCCGCTTGAGCCTGGCTACGGACAGACCATCGGTAACGCCCTCCGCCGTATTCTCCTGTCGTCATTAGAGGGGTTTGCTATCAACTCAATCAAGATTTCCGGGGTTGACCAGGAATTCGCCACGATTCCGGGCGTCGTTGAGGGAATGCAGGACATCATCCTGAACCTCAAGCAGGTGCGCTTCAAGAGAATGGTCGATACGGTTGATTCAGAGGTGGCAAACATCGTGATCAGCGGGAAGCAGGAGTTTACCGCTGAGGAAATCTCAAAAGGATTGTCTTCTTTCACGGTGTTGAACCCTGACCTTCACATCTGCTCTCTCGAACCGTCCGTGAAGCTTGAGATTTCTCTCACGGTTGCGAAGGGACGCGGCTTTGTTCCGGCTGACGAGAACAGGGACGAGAACACGCCTATCGGAACCATTCCGGTAGATGCGATTTACACCCCTATCCGCAACGTGAACTGGACCGTCGAGAACTGGCGTGTGGAACAGAAGACCGACTACGAGAAGCTGAATCTGGAGATTGTGACCGACGGGTCCATCACTCCTAACACGGCTCTTCAGGAGGCTGCAAACATCCTTATCTACCACTTCAAGCTGTTCACTGACGACAAGAAGCTCACTCTTGAGAGCACCATTGAGTCGGACACCAAGGAACTTGACGAGGAGTCGCTTCACATGAGGCATCTCCTTCTGACCAAGCTCTCCGACATGGGACTTTCAGTGAGGGCATACAACTGCCTGAAGGCTGCC
>CAVBPI010000021.1:2023-15639 GCA_963596955.1 bacterium
AAGGCTGCCGACATCGACACCTTCGCGGACCTCGTCTCCTACTCAAGGGCAGAACTCATGAAGTTCAGGAACTTCGGACGGAAGTCGCTCAACGAAATCGACCTTCTGGTTGACAAGATGAAGCTTTCATTCGGAATGGATGTTACCAAGTATAATATTGAACAAAAGAAAAAGAACGTATAAAGTATGAGACACAATAAGGCTTTCAACCACCTTGGTCGCAAGAGCGGTCACCGCAAGGCTCTCCTCGCGAATATGGCCACCTCTCTCATTCTCCACAAGAGAATCCAGACCACTGTAGCCAAGGCAAAGGCTTTGCAGATGTACGTTGAACCGCTCATCACAAAGTCAAAGGACGATACTACCGCATCACGCCGTACCGTTTTCAGCTATCTCAAGAACAAGGAGGCTGTCACGGAGCTCTTCCGCACCGTAGCCCCTAAGATTGCTGAGCGTCCGGGCGGATACACAAGGGTTCTCAAGACAGGTTTCCGTCAGGGTGACGGCGCCGACCTCGCAATCATCGAGCTTGTTGATTTCAACGAGGCCGCTCTCGCTTCCGCTCCTAAGAAGGAGGCCAAGAAGACCACCCGCCGCAGCCGCGCTAAGAAGGCGGAGGCAACCGAGGCCGCTCCGGCAGCCGAGGCTCCTGCAACTGAAGCACCTGCAGCTGAGGCATAGTCCGAACTCTTTGACAGAGTCTGTTCCCCTGAAGTCCGAAAGGATTTCGGGGGAATTTTTTTTGTCGGTCTCACCTTGGATATAAGCATTGGATATAAAAAACTTTTCTATCTTTGCGGCGGCGAAAAGTTGCCGATTTCGGAAAGTTTCTAAAAATTGCGGTTGATGAGAAAGACTGACGACAGGGAATTTGTGAACGGGCTCAAGAGTGGCGATGCCGGGGCCTGGCGTAGTCTCTTTGTCCGCTACTATGCTGTCTATCTGCGTTTTGTGGGCAAGATTGTCGGCGACATGACCGCAGCGAAGGACATCGTTCAGGATGTCTTCATGAAGCTTTGGAAGAACCGAGGGAGTCTTGACCCGGAGGCCTCCGTGGAAAGGCTGCTGTATGTGATTGCGAGGAACTCCGCCTTCACCTTCCTGCGCGACCGCAAGTCCTTCGTCCCGGTGGAGGAGTCTTCCTCGGCTGACCGGACGGGTCTTTCCGTGGAGGAGGAACTGCTGCTCAATGAGCGGCGGGAAATTCTTGACGAGGCCGTGAAGTCGCTTCCGCAGCAGCGCCGGAGCGTGATTGAACAAAAACTGGGGGGGGGTACCAACCGTTCCATATCCGAAGAACTCAATCTGTCCGAAAAGACGGTCGAACGGCATATCACCCTTGCGCTCGCTGAACTGAAGAACAAGGTCCGCTCATAGGAAACGACTTGTTCCTCCACAATTTCTTAAAGGTTTAGGGCAAACTTGAAAAATCTCTGAAAAAACTTCATTCCCGATTGGGGGATTCTCTCCCTTTGCGAGTTCATTATGTGTTATGGACTCGAATTTTGACAAAAATACAAGTGAATTCCAGGACTGGCTTCTGGAAAATGAGGACACTCCGCAGGTCGATGTGGTTCTTAACGAACTGCTGAGGCAGGCCGAGGGCGAAGCTTCCGGGAAGGATGCCGCGGAAGGCGCCGCCGCATTCGCGGAATTTGCTGAGCGTGCGGGCATCCGGAGCGGAAAGCGGAGCCGGAGCCACGTGCTGCGCATTGTCACGAACATTGCCGCCGCCCTGCTGATTCCGGTAGCGGCCGCGTGCCTGTGGCTGGCTCTCGGCACAGAAAAGGAGCCGGAGACGGTCTGGAGCGAACTTTCCACGGCATACGCCGAGAACGCCTCGGTGGAGCTTCCCGACGGCACTTCAGTCAGGCTCGGACCGTGCAGCCGCCTCATATATCCGGATAGGTTCGCCTCTTCCGAGAGGAAGGTCTTTATCAGCGGAGACGTTCTCTTCGACGTCACGAAAGACCCGGAGCGGAAGTTCATTGCCGTGTCCGACAACATGGACGTGATTGTCCACGGAACGCGCTTTCATGTGTCGTCATTCATGGGGCAGCAAAACGATGAGGTGGCCCTTCTCAACGGCTCGGTCGAACTGTCCATGCATTCCGACGGTACATCCGTTAAGGTCGCTCCGGGCGACATAATCCGCTGCGACAGGGAAAACGGAAGCATCCGCCGCCTGCATTTTGACGTGAACAATTATGAGCGTGTCCTGGCCGTGGGCGGTCTGCAGTTCGTGGATGCCACGCTGTCCGAGATTGCCGGTACGCTGTCACGCCGCTTCCGGGTCGATATTTCCGTGGAGGACAGCATCGCCGGGGAGAAATACTACGCGTCGTTCATAAACGGAGAAAATCTCGATGAGATACTGAATGCCCTCAATGTCGAGAGGCATTTCAGGATTACCCACAATAATAACAAAATTAAACTAACTGCAAGATGAACCTGAAATTCTTTATCAGGACCCTCATCACATTGCTGGCCGCGGCCGTTCTGTCGTGTGCACTGGCTTCCGCCCAGGGCATATCGCTGAACGTGCGCAATGCCTCCGTGTCGAGGGTAATCGCTGAAATCCAGTCAAATTATGGATATTCAGTCGTCGTCAAGTCGTCAGGGATAGACATGGAGAGGAAGGTCTCCGTTTCCGTGACGGATGTTGATGTGGAAACAGCCGTGAGAAAGGTCTTCGAGGGACAGCCGGTGTCGGTCAGCGTGAACGGCCGGACCGTCGTCGTTTCCGAGAGCCGCGCCGTGGCTGATGAGAGGTCGGACAGACAGGACGGCCGCTTCACCTTGAAGGGCACCGTGAAGTCAGCCGACGGGGAGCCGCTGCTCGGGGCCGGGATTATGGTCAAGGGGCGTTCCGGAGCGGGCACCGTGACGGACATTGACGGAAACTTCAGCATTGACGTGGCTGTGAATGAACGGCTTATGGTCTCGTTCATGGGCTTCACCGACGCCGAGGTGGCAGTCAGGGGAAAGGCTCCGCTTGACATCGTGCTCACGCCGGACACGGAGTTCCTTGCTGAGACCGTTGTCGTCGGCTACGGAACCCAGAAGAAGGTGAACCTCACCGGCGCCGTGGCGGTGGTCGATGGGGACAACCTGCGTGGGCGCAACGCCTCCTCCGTGGGCGAACTGCTTCAGGGAGCGATGCCGAATGTTACGGTCAAGACTTCCGGCCGCGCGGGCGACGCCACTTCTGTGAACATCCGAGGAGTGACCTCAATAGCCTCCTCGACCGGCCCGCTCATTCTCATCGACGGCGTGGAGGGAGACCTCCGTGACGTGAACGCCAACGACATCGAGTCCATAAGCGTGCTCAAGGACGCATCGGCTTCGGCCGTCTATGGAGCGCGTGCCGGCTTCGGAGTCGTGCTCGTGACGACAAAGAACCCTTCCGGCGAGAAGATAAATGTCTCCTACAACGGAAAGTTCACTTTCGGAACATCCACCGTATCGACTGACTTCGAGACGAGGGGATATTACAGCGCCTACATCAACGATATGTTCTTCCGGACCTATCAAGGCACGCCATACACCACCTACACCGCCGAGGACTACCACGAGCTGTGGATTCGCCGCAACGACAAGGTGGAGGACCCGTCAAGGCCGTGGGTGGTCGAGAAGGGCGGAGTGTATAAGTACTACGGCAACTTCGACTGGTACAACTATATGTTCAACAACACCCGTCCGACGCACGACCACAACCTGAGCGTTTCCGGCAGCGCGGGAAGGGTGAACTTCCTCGTTTCGGGCAACTTCTACGACCAGACGGGAGCCAAGGCCATAAAGCCGGACCACTACACGCACTACACCTTCCGCACGAAAATCGGGGTGAAGGTCACCGACTGGCTCGAAATCACCAACAACACCAACTGGTCGAGACGAAAGCAGTCGTTCCCGGGCAGCTCCAGCTCGTTCGGCAGCTATTTCTCAAGCGCATGGAAGCACGCCCTCGCGAGCATAGTCCCGATAAATCCGGACGGCACCTATGTCTATTACTCCTCGACGAGCCCGACCTACACGGTGACGGACGGTGTCCATGCAATCGCGGAGTACGGCAAGCATGACATGGCGGACAAGAACACCGAGCTGAGGACCACCTTCGAGGCCGTCATAAGGCCGGTGAAGCAGTTCGAGATAAGGGCAAACTACTCCTACACGGACCTTATGTACTACGCCTTCAACCGTTTCGTCGATGTCCCGTATTCCCGCATCCCGGGCAAGATTCTCTATATGTCAGCATCTTCCGACGTGGCGAAGGACAGGATTCAGGAGAGCTACAACACCACCCGCAGGAACGTGTTCAACGCCTACGCCACCTACGGGGACACCTTCGGCGGAAAGCATGACTTCAAGGCCATGGCCGGAGTGAACTACGAGTACAAGTACTACAAGACAAACTATATGCGCCGCTACGACCTGCTGAGCGAGGAGATTTCCGACTTCAACATCGCTGTGGGCGACAACATCTACACCCGAGGCGGTCAGAACGACTATGCCGTGCTCGGCTTCTTCTACCGTCTCAACTACGCCTACGCCGACCGCTATCTCGTCGAGACCAGCGGACGCTACGACGGCAGCTCGCGCTTTGCCAAGGGACGCCGCTTCGGATTCTTCCCTTCATTCTCTCTCGGCTGGAGAATCAGCGAGGAGCCGTTCTTCAGGAACGCGAAGCGTGTGGTCAACAACCTGAAGCTCAGGTATTCCTACGGCTCGCTCGGAAACCAGAGCGCGGTGGGATATTACGACTACATCCAGACAATCAACACCTCCGGCCAGCTCAACTACCGTTTCGGCGAGGGACAGAAGGTCTATTACGCGCGGGAGTCAGACCCGAACGCGTCCGACATATCGTGGGAGAAGATATATACCAACAACATAGGACTCGACCTCTCGATGTTACGCGGACGGCTCAATTTCAGCGGAGACGCATATATCCGTGACACGAAGGACATGATTATGCAGAGCCAGGCTCTCCCTTCGACCTACGGCGCGGCGGCTCCTAAGAACAATTCGGCGGACTTGCGCACCTACGGCTATGAATTCACGATTTCGTGGAACGACAGCTTCCTGCTCGCCGGCGACGACTTCCATTACGGGGTAAGCTTCGGGCTGGGCGACAATGTCTCATACGTCACGAAATACGACAACCCGAACAGGACGCTCGCGAGCCCGTATGTGGGGCAGAAGCTCGGGGACATCTGGGGCTACCGCATAGGAGGGCTCTTCGCGACGAACGCTGACGCGATGGCGTATCAGGTGGATCAGAGCGCGGTCAACGACATGATTAACACGGAGATAGTCGATAACGGGCTTCATGCCGGCGACCTCAAGTTCCTCGACCTCGACGGAAATGGGAAGATTGAACCGACGACATCCGCGGACGACATAAAGGATATGGTCATAATCGGAAACTCTCTTCCTCGCTACAATTTCAGCGGTACGGTGAATCTCGGCTGGAAGGGCATCGACTTCTCGATTATGCTTCAGGGCATAGGACGCCAGAATATGTATCCTAACACCGAGGACATGGCTTTCTGGGGACCGTATTCCCGTCCATACACCTCGTTCATTCCCAAAGACTTCATGAGCAAGGTCTGGTCGGAGAGCAATCCGGACGCATATTTCCCGAGACCGAGGGGATATGTCGCGCTCAAGAGCAACCGCGAGCTCGGTGCTGTCAACGACCGTTACCTCCAGAACGTCGGCTACTGCCGCCTGAAGAACCTCACGATTGGCTACACGCTCCCGAAGAAGTGGCTTGAGAAGATGCGCATGACCAGGTTCCGCATTTACTTCTCGGGCGAGAACCTTGCCACGGTTACGGCGCTGAAGAGCCGCTACATCGACCCTGAGCAGGCATCCTCGTCGCTTTCGTGGAGCAACGGCCGGGGCGCTGGAATGGTATATCCTTACGCGAGGACATTCACTTTCGGACTTGACATAACATTTTAATTCGGGAGGGCAATGTATATGAACAAATCAATAATAAAAGGATTTTTATCCGTCATTTTCGCGTCGGCATTGCTGAGCTCCTGCAATCTTCTGGACCTCACGCCCAAGGCCGCGGTGACGGTGAAGACATATTTCAAGAACGAGTCCGAGCTGGAACTCTACGCCAACCGTTTCTACAGCGACGTGCTTCCCGGAGGAAACGGGATTTACAAGGAAATCGGCGACAACATGATATGGATTCCGCTCGCGAGCGAGGTCAGTCTCACGCGCACTGTTCCGGAGACGGGCGGCGGATGGTCGTTCGAGGCCCTGAGGCACATCAACTTTCTGCTTGAGAACGTCGGCAACTGCAGCGACCAGGCGGCCGTGAGGAAATACACCGGAGTTGCGAAGTTCTTCAGGGCGCACTATTATTTCAACATGGTAAGGCGCTTCGGCGACGTTCCGTGGATTGATCATGTCCCGGGGACAGACGACCCTGTCCTCTACAAGCCGAGGGATTCGCGCGACGTGGTGATGGAACACGTCATCGAGGACCTTGACGAGGCGATAGAGCTGTTCAGGAAGGAAAACAACACAAAGGACCTCTATCATGTCACATGGTGGACCGCCCTTGCGCTCAAGAGCCGCGTCTGCCTGTTCGAGGGTACCTTCCGCAAATATCACGGACTCGCGGACTCGGAGAAATGGCTCCGTCTCTGCGTGGAGTCGTCGAACGCTCTCATGACGGCCTCGCGCGGCTACTCCCTCTACACCTCAGGCACGCAGCCCTACCGAGACCTCTTCACCTCCGACAACGCCAAGTCAGTCGAGGTCATTCTCGCGAGGGACTACGACCAGGCTTCCTCGCTTGCCAATTCGGTGCTGAACACCTTCAACACTCCGGGCGAGGGACGCTGCGGATTCACCAAGAAGTTCGTCAACAGCTACCTCATGGCCGACGGCACGAGGTTCACGGACAAGCCCGGCTACGACAAGATGGAGTTCGCTGTCGAGGTGACGGGACGCGACCCGCGCCTTGCCCAGACTATCAGGACGACCAAGGGGCTGAACTTCGCGAACTGTATCACGGGCTACCAGCCGCACAAGTACATCGCCGAGGCTGACCTCAACTCCAGCGCGGCTTCCTACAACGACCTTCCGCTCTTCCGCATGGCCGAGGTCTATCTCAACTACGCGGAGGCCAAGGCCGAGCTCGGGGAAATCACCCAGAACGACCTCGACATCTCGGTGAACAAGATTCGCGAGCGGGCAAAGATGCCGGCGATGAACCTCAGTGCCGCGAACCTCTCTCCCGACCCGTACCTCAGCTCCCCTGAAACCGGCTACACCAACGTCACCGGCGAGAACAAGGGCGTGATTCTCGAAATCCGCAGGGAAAGGACGATTGAACTCGTGCTTGAGAGCCAGAACCGCTGGTGGGATCTCATCCGCTGGAAGGCGGGCGCCTGCATAGGACAGAAGATGGAGGGAATTTACATCCCGGCCGACAAGATGGGCAAGGCATACGACGTGAATGGCGACGGCACCGCTGACATCTGCGTCTATAGCGGCACGCAGCCTTCCGTGAAGGAGAATGTCACATGGTTCAACATCGACACGGACTACAAACTCTCCGAGGGCAGTTCCGGGAAGATAATGTTCTTCTCCGACGTCGTGAGGAACTGGAACGAGGAGCGTGACTATTTCTATCCTATACCAAAGGAGGACATAACCCTCACGGGCGGGAAAATCGAACAGAACAAAGGATGGTAGCATAAATTTTAAATGTATATGAAAAGGATATATGATATATCGGGATATGTCGTCGCGGCGCTGCTGACAGCCATGCTGGCACTGTCGTGCCATTATAATCCGCTGGACTCGTATTCGAGGGTACCTCCTGACAGGACTGAGGACCCCGACGAGGACAAGGGCGGCTTCGGGGGCGCGTTCGCTTCCGGCTTCGGAACTCCGGAGTCTCCGTACATACTCGCCACTGCCCAGCACGTCGCTAATATGCCTCAGGCCCTCTCTCCTGAGGAGATGGTCTATTTCAAGCTTTCTGCGGACATCGACATGAAGGACATTCCGTGGGTTCCGCTCAACAACGCCGACCCTTACAGCCTGTTCATCGACTTTGACGGCGACGGCCATGTCATCAGGAACCTCAGCTGCAAGGGGCAGAGCTATTCGAGCTTCTTCGGAATCCTCTGCGGAGAGTGCCGCAACGTGGGCTTCATCGACGCGACGATTTCAGGCTCCAACGCCTCCGGAATCATTGCCGGCTATCTCGGCATCCGTTCCCCTAAGAGCAGCAACTATGTCGGGAAGGTGAGCGGCTGCTATGTCAGCGGTTCCGTCAGCGGAGCCCCTGCCGGCGGCATTGCCGGAATGACCGGAACCGCATATTCACCGCGTTTCTGCGAAATCAGCAACTGCTACTCGGCCGCACGGGTGAACTCCTCCGGTGACGGCGGAGGAATTGTCGGCACCATGCTTGACGGCGGGGCTGTGACAAACGTGTATGCTACAGGGAGAATCGCCGCGGACAAGGTCTGCGGAGGCATTGCCGGAAAACTCAACGGCAGCGCATACCTTCAGAACGTGGTGGCATGGAACAGCGCGGTCTCAGGCTCGGGCAATGTCGGGCTCGTGAGCGGGACCGGGCAGGGCTACACTGATGCCTACACATATTCCAAGACACTCTCGGACATCGCCAATCCCGACGGCAAGACGGATGAGGAACTGCGCTCCGTGGTGAGCGGCTGGGGCGACCCGTGGGCAAAGGACGGGGCTGCAGCAAACGGCTATCCGGCTTTCCAGTGGCTTGCATCCAGAACTGACGTCGCCGAGGTCTGCGGTCATGTCAAGGGCGAGGACCCTGACGCTCCGATAACTCCGGAGGAGATAACAGCCGGCTCCGGCACCGAGGCTGACCCGTATCTGCTCAAGACTGCCGGCCAGATGTTCAACCTCAAGTCTGTCCTCAGGAAGGGGGAGACGGTTTATGTGAAGCTTGACGCCGACGTCGATTTGAAGAAGCAGAAATGGACTCCGCTCAACTTCGAGGACCCTTACGACCTCGGAATCCACTTTGACGGCGGCGGTCACAAGATTATGAATTTCTCATGCTACGACGCAAAGAACTATGCGAGCTTCTTCGGAGTGCTCAACGGAGTCTGCGAGAATGTGGAGTTTGTCGATGCTACCGTGCTCGGCATCTCGGGCAACTGCGGTCTTATCGGCGGCTGGGTCGGAACCAACGGCGGCATCACCGGCGTGGTTTCCAATGTGAAGGCAAGCGTGACCGTCACCAACGAGGCCACCGGGGAATCCCACACGGGAGGTCTTGCCGGAGCCGCCGCTAACGCAGAGTTCCGTGGCTGCACCGTTTCCGTTCAGGTCATATCCGATGTGCCTTACGACAGCGCGAAGAGGACTGCCTGCGGCGGAATTGTCGGAAGGTCAAATGCCGGGGTCAAAATCTCGGACTGCAATGTCAGCGGAACGGTCACAAGTCACTGCAAATACACAGGCGGCATCATCGGATATGAGTCCAAGGGCGATGTCAGCGTAATTGGATGCTCCGTTACGGCCGATGTGAGCGGAGATGAGGAAAGGGTCGGCGGCATCATCGGCCACTTTCAGGGCGGCATCATCAGCCGCTGTCATGTCAGCGGAGAGGTGAGCACCGGCAACCGCGTGGTAGGCGGAATCGTCGGAGTTTCCGAGGGCGCGAGGACGGACGGCACGGATTCGGAGATTTCCGACTGCGTCACTTCCGGCTCGGTGATAGGTAAATATGTCTGCGCAGGAGGCATCGCGGGTGATGTGCTGAAGAACACGCTTGTTACAAGATGCTTGTCCGAAGCCAAGATTGAGGGCCAGGCTGCTGTCGGCGGTCTTCTCGGAAGGGCGTGCGGAGCCAGCTGGAAATACGGCGACACATTCGGCGTGAAGGTTACGAAGAGCCTTGCTTGGAACTCCAGTGTTACCGGAACGCGCGACGATAACAAATACTCCGGGGCCAGCGGCAACGGTGCAGTGATAGGCTTCACTTCCCTGACCAACACTTTAGAGGACTGTCTGCGCAAGCCGGGATTTACTCTCAAGGCGAACTATTGCAACGACCTCTACGATCAGGAGAACGCCGGTCCGTCGTCACCGCTCGTGATAACGGGAACTCCGGAGGGCTACGGCTACATCTATCCGTACCATG
Source organism: bacterium (assembly GCA_963596955.1). Classification (GTDB taxonomy): domain Bacteria; phylum Bacteroidota; class Bacteroidia; order Bacteroidales; family UBA932; genus Cryptobacteroides. Next base: position 12,192 of record CAVBPI010000021.1, read on the forward strand.
GCAAGACGGCATCCGGCAACAACGCCTCCACAGTCGCCCAAAACCTCGGGTGGGATGCGTCAGTCTGGGATTTCTCCAAGCAGGTTCCATCGTTGAAATAATAATCACAAAGAAAAATGAATTGCCTCAGATTGAGGGGCAAATAAACCATATACAAAAATGAAAACACTCAGAACAAGGTATATTCTTTTCTCCCTCATCATCCTGCTCGCGGGATGTGGGAGCTGCGCAAAGCCGCAGGACAATTCGGCGTTCGTGCCCGAGGACAGCGCTCCTTCGATTTCTCAGACGGAGCAGCAGGGAAAATGGGCGGAAGCCACGGTCAGCGAGGGGCTGGTCTATAAGTATTTCCGCGGATATGACGAGATTTCCGGCGCGGAGCAGATTGTTTCCGTGCTCGATGTCGATCTCAACTCCGACAGGTATGAGGTGAAGTTCGACTATCATCAGCCCGGAACCGCCACATCGGCGACCATGGCAAGACTCGGAGCCGTAGGCGCGGTGAATGCCTCCTACGAAACGGGCTCCTGCTACATAAAGGTCGATGGCGTCGTGCTGTTCGACATTCCTAATAAGACGGTCATGAACACCGGCGTGCCGCAGTGGAAATCGGAGGCCGCGGTCTATTCCGACGGGAAGCAGGGAGTGAAGATAGAGTTCTCCGCGAAGGACTGCAACCGCAACGTGGAGAAGACCCGTGCCGTCTATAACAAGAGCACGGAGCCGAACATCTTCTCCTCCGCACCTATGCTCATAGACAACTACGAGACTGTGGGTGCGCAGTTCGTCCCTGACGGCTACACGAAGGAACAGCTTGAGACTCTTAACTACGAGAATCCTCTGCGTCATCAGGGAGTGCGGCATCCGAGAACCGCCGTCGCGCTTACTGCGGACAACCATTTCCTGATGATAGTCGTTGACGGTCGTCGCCCCGGCATCGCCGAGGGAATGAACGCGCGCGAGCTCACATTCTTCATCAAGGAACATTTCAAGCCGCAGTATGCCCTGAACATGGACGGCGGCGGTTCATCGACACTCTGCGTCGCGGGACAGGGAGACCCTGACACTCACGTGGTGAACTATCCTACCGACCGCGGCGGCTTCGACCACAGCGGCGAGAGGAACCTTTCCACCACAATTCTGATAATGGATACGAAGAAATAACAACATGTAAATCAAAAATTTATGGACACAAGAAATTTTAAGACGGTCGGGGGGGGGATTGAATATACCCGTCCGGAAATCATTGATGTGAACCTTTCTGTCGAGGGCGGTTTCTGCCTGTCGTCGCAGCTGAAGGACTTCGAGGAAAACAGAATATATACGGAAGAAATCTAAATGTTTATGGATATGAGACATTTTGTGAATATGTTTGCGGCCGCATCGTTGGTCGCGCTTGCAGCCATTTCTTGCGCTAAGGAGAAAGAACCGGCAGGAAACGGGGAAGAACCTAAGAACAAGATTACGATTACGGCCTCGCTTCCGGATGAACTCGGCACGAAGGTGACTTTTGCGGAGGGCGAGTCCGCGCTCAAGCTCTCGTGGGAGACGACGGATGTGCTCCGTATAGTTTCGGAAAGCGGAAAGTCGGAGACCTACGCCGTCAAGGAGATAAACGGAAATACCGCGACGTTCGAGGGAAACGAACTCGAAGGCGCGAAATTCACGGCCATATATCCCGGAAACTATGAGACAACCGACGCTCTCGGAGCACGTTCATACACGGGACAGGTTCAGGCGGGCAACGCCTCCACGGCGCATCTCCAGCTCAATGCCATTGCTACGGAACTCTCGGACATTCAGAACATTTCGTTTGCAGGCGAGGGCGTGAAACTCAACGGCGCGCTGAAGCTCCGTCTGAAGCTTCCTGAGTATGTCACCAAGGTGAACGGCATCACGCTTTCCGCGGCTTCGGACATCTTCTTCACCGACAACGCGGGTACCGCAAAGACCGGTTCGCTCGGCGTGTCGTTGAAAAATGCTGATGTTCCTGAGGACCATATATTTACGGTATATGTCATGTCATCCTGGACTGAGGCAACCATTGCAAAGGGCACTGAACTGACCGTTACCGTCGATGCTGACGGCGTTTCAATCAAAAAGACCTTTGCTGTTGAGAATGTCGTCAGCCTTGCCGGCGGCTATGTGAACACAATCCAGCTCAATGACGGGAACTGGAATGCTGTCCTCGAAGGCTCCGGCACCGAAGCCGACCCGTACCGTCTCAGCACAACTCTCGACCTTCTCGCGATGAAGTCCGTTCTCGTGAAGGGCCAGACGATATGGTTCAAGATGATGAACGACATCGACATGAGCTCAATCAGCAACTGGCAGCCGCTGAATCCGGACGAGCCGTATGACCTTGGCATTGATTTCAACGGCGACGGACATTCTCTCAAGAATCTCAGGTCAAAGGTCGTGAAGTATGCAAGTTTCTTCGGTGTGCTTTACGGAAACTGCCATGACGTCAAGTTTGAGGGCGCGGAGATTGTCGGCAACACAAAGTCCGGAGCAGGTATCATCGGCGGATATATCGGTACAGGCAGCAAGCCTGCGCATGTTTACAATGTCGAGGCAAGCGGAACTGTCACAAACAAGGCAACGGGGCAGAATGTCGGCGGTCTCGGCGGCAATGCAAAGGAGGCTACGATAGAAAACTGCTCTGCGGATGTCACTGTTACAAATCCTATGGGTGACGGAACTAAGGAAGGTCGGACTGCCACAGGCGGCATAGTGGGAAAGACGCTTGAGAAGGTCAGCATTACTGGCTGTACCTCTAAGGGTACGGTCGAGACGACTGCCGGAACATCCAATACATATACCGGAGGTATTGTGGGCTATGTGGCTGCTGCCCAGACTAATATTCCTGATTGCCAGTCCTATGCGACGGTCAAGAGCGCCGGAGAGCGCGTCGGTGGAATCGTCGGACACTATGAGGGCGGCACTTTGTCGGGCTGCAATTTCTATGGTGAGGTGAATGCCGCTGGCCAATACGCGGGCGGCATAGCCGGCATCGCGTCTCAGGCGACGACAATTGAAAAGTGCCTTTCCGCGGGTACGGTTATCGGAAAGAACCGGTGCGGCGGAATTGTCGGAATGAACGAAAACACTTTGACTGTACGCCGGTGTGAATCTTCGTCCACGATAAAGTGCTCGGATGATGTCGGAGGTATCCTTGGCATTGCACAGAACAACAAGGCCGCGACCGTTGAGGATTGCGTCTTTTCCGGGAATATGACCGTCGGACAGAGAGTCGGCGGTATAGTCGGCGACCTGGGCTCCGGTTCTTCTGTCGCGAGGTGCTATGTTTCTGCATCGGCTTCAATAACGGGCTGGGGATGTGTCGGAGGTGTTGTTGGAAGAGCTGCCGGAATCAGTTGGACGGCAGACGGCATGAACTATAACAACACCATTGAATCCTGCATTGCATGGTTTGACCATATAACTG
>CAVBPI010000022.1:0-4703 GCA_963596955.1 bacterium
GATTTAAGTGATATTAATAACGAGATTATGTCTGGGAAACTCCGGCATTCTCAGAAAAAACACTATCTTTGCATCAAGATAAAGAGTTATTGAAAGCATGAGGAATATAGTGATTCTGAACAGTATGGCTTTTCTTATCCGTTGTCCACTCTCATGCGAGTTGAATGTAATTCATTGATAGTCAATAAGATGTCTCAAGCTATCGCAAAGATAATAAAATATGTCAAGGAAAAGAAAATTCGGTGCGCGGAAGGTCCGCGAGAAGAGGCAGATTCCCGTGTTGGAGGGAACGGTGCAGATGACGAGGGAAGGATATGCCTTCATAATTATAGAAGGTGAAGAGGACGACGTCTATGTCAGGGCGTCGAAGATTGGCGGAGCGCTCCACGGAGACCGCGTGAGGGTTGCAGTGACTCGTGAAAAGACGGAAAAGTCGAGGAGAGAGGGATATGTGGTCGAAATCGTCGAGAGGTCGAAGCGCCCGTTCGTCGGCATCCTTCACATCTTCGACGGCCAGGCGTGGGTGCTCATGCAGAGCAGGAATATGCCTTACGACATCATCGTCTCCGACCTTGACAAGCACCCTGAAGCGGAGACGGGAATGAAGGTCGCTGCCGTCGTGGATTTCTGGAAGAAGGGGGACACCTGCCCTACGGGACATATAGTCGATATGCTCGGAATGCCGGGCGAGAACGAGACCGAGATGCACGCGATTCTCTCCGAATTCGGCCTGCCGTACAGGTTCGGGCCGGAGGTGGAGAATGCCGCGGACAAGATTTCGGAGAAGATCCCGGCAGGGGAGTACAAGATTCGCCGCGACTTCACAAAGACGCTGACCTTCACCATCGACCCGGCCGACGCGAAGGACTTCGACGACGCGCTGTCGTTCAAGAAACTGGACAACGGGAACTACGAGGTCGGCATCCACATCGCCGATGTCTCCTACTATGTGCAGCCCGGGTCAGTCGTTGACGAGGAGGCGCGCACTCGCGGAACCTCGGTCTATCTCGTTGACAGGACCGTGCCGATGCTTCCGGAGAAGCTCTGCAACAAGCTCTGCTCCCTCCGCCCGCACGAGCGCAAGCTCACCTTCTCGGCCGTGTTCGAGATAACCCCTCTCGCGAGGGTAGTCGCGAGGTGGTTCGGCCGCACGATAATAGACTCCGACTACCGCTTCGCCTACGAGGGCGCACAGACCATAATCGAGGCGGGGAAGGTTGTCAAGGGATATGAGACGTCCGTAGATGGCGTGACGACCGTCGTTCCTGACGAGGTGCAGGAGGCCGTGCTCATCCTGAACAAGCTCGCTTCCAAGTTTCGCAAGAAGCGCTTCGCTTCCGGCGCCATCAGCTTCGAGCGTCCTGAAATGAAGGTGGAGGTCGATGAAACCGGGAAGCCCGTCGGGGTTTATCAGAAGATTTCCAAGGAGGCCAACTGGCTCATAGAGGAGTTCATGCTCCTTGCAAACCGCTGCGTGGCCGAGTTCGTGGCAACGGGGGCGAACCTCGACAAGAACGGATATGCGGTCACGGGGAAGGCTCCGGCAAAGGGGTGGAAGGAGGAAAAGACCTTCGTCTATCGTGTGCATGACGAGCCGGACATGACCAAGATTGACAATCTCCGCGGATTCGTGGGCAATTTCGGCTACACTCTCGGCAAGGTTGCCGACGGCAAGGAGTTCTCCCGCGAGCTGAACGGGCTCTTCAATGCCGCCAAGGACAAGCCGGAGTTCAACGCCATCGAGCTTCTCTCCCTGAGGACCATGGCGAAGGCCCGCTACGACGTGAACAACATCGGTCACTACGGTCTCGCGTTCACCTATTACACCCATTTCACCTCGCCAATCCGCCGCTATCCGGACATGATGGTGCACCGCCTTCTCGCTTCCTATCTCGCCGGAGGCCGCAGCGCCGACCGCGAGACCTACGAGACCGCCTGCAAGTACGCCTCCCAGCGTGAGGTGGTCGCCGCCGAGGCCGAGCGCGCGAGCGTCAAGTACAAGCTCGTCGAGTTCATGCAGGACAAGGTCGGAAACGAGTTCGACGGCCACATCTCAGGACTCACCGAATGGGGAATGTATGTGGAGATTGAGCCTACGAAGATTGAGGGTATGGTCGCCCTGCGCGACATCCGCTCGGATTTCTTCCAGTTCGACGACGAACACTACACGCTTGTCGGCCGCCGCACCCACAGGGCCTATAATCTCGGCGACGCCGTCCGCATCCGCGTGAAGAAGGCCAACAAGGACCAGTGCCTGCTCGACTACGAGCTCATCGAACCCGATGCTCCCGAGCGCCCGTCCCGCGAGCACGGAAATCCGGAACATCGCGAAGACGGCCGCAGGCATGAAGGCGGGTCACGCTCCCGCGACGGTCACCGTCAGGATAAGGGCCGCTCACGCAAGGGCGGGAAATCCGGCAAGGACAGCAATGCCGGTCGGTCAAAGTCCGATAAGAGCAAGTCTTCGACCCCTCGCCCGGCACAGCCAAACAATGGGCAGGGAAAACCATCCAAGAGCAGGAAACATTCCGCCAAGCCGTCCCGCAAACCGAAGCCTCAGAACTCGTAGCCGATGGAAAGGCCGAGGCTGTTCATGAGAATTTCTGAGCCGAACAGGTAGGCCGCATCGAGACGGATGCCGAGGAATTTCACACCGAGGCCTGCCGAGACGTAGGACGGGATGACTGCCTTGTGCGGAGCGCCGTAGTGGTAGCCGCCGCGGATGAAAAGGAGGTCGTGAAAAGAGTACTCGAGTCCGGCTCCGGCCATGACGGCTCCGGAAAAGAGTAGGTCGGCTTCGGCGGTCGCCGAGAGGGCGTGCTTTCCGAACGCGCGGGCATAGCCGGCTCCGAGCTTTGCCATCATTGGCTGGCTTTGGGAACTTTCTCCGAATTTCGCCTTGGTCCCGAGGTTGTTCACCGAGACTCCCGCGCTGATTCCCTTCATCCTGAAATATATTCCGAGGTCAGCTCCGAACACGGTTGCGGAAACGTCCTCCGCGAGGGAATTGTGCAGCATTCTTGCCGTCAACCCCACTGAAAGGTAGTTTGTCACGGCGAAGGAGCCTCCGGCCGCGACATTAAACTCCACCGGTCGGAACGAACCGCCACGCGATGCCGTTCCGCTGTCCGTCGTGATTTCGTATGACGGCTGGGCGAAATACTTGAACGTCGCTCCGAACGCGAGCCTCTTTGTCGCCTTGACGGATGCACCGGCACCTATGACCTTGTCGTTTCCGAACGACGGCTGCCACATCCCGAACGAAGCACCGGCATTCATGCGTCCTTCGATGAACGACATCGCGGCCACATTGTTTTCGAGGGAATATGCTCCGGGGAGACCTGCGACAGTTGCCCCGCCCATTGAAAATCCTGCGGCGTCGGAGCCGACAAGCAGCGACGGGAACGACTGGGCGGACACTGACACGGCCGCAAAAGCCAAAAATATATTCAGAAATATAATTCTTTTCATTTTCATATTTTCACAATATTCGTTTTATACACCACTCCGTCCAGCGTGACGACGACGGTATAACTCCCCAGCGCCGCTGATGACATATCCACTGCCGACGGCTCAAACGGGTCTGTCGTTCCCAAATCCTTTTCGAGGAATGTGGAACCTATGGCGGAGACAATCTTCACAGAGACGGACTCATATTCCCCGTTTGTCTTGATATACAGATTGTTCCTGACGGGATTAGGATAGCAGACCACCGCCTTCGACTCGTCGGCGACGAGAATCTTGAACGACTGGGAGACGGACTCTCCGCGGACATCGGTTCCTGTCACGGTTATCTCTGAGATGCCGTAGGTCATAGGGGTTATGAGGAACTTTCCCTTCCCGTAGGTCATGTTCACGACATTGGGGTTGGAGAAGCTGAAACTGTATGTCAGTTCCTCGCCGTCTGCATCGCTGAAATAGGCCGAGGCATCAATCTGCGTCGTGCCTGAACCTTTGGAGCTGAAGACCATGTTTTCGAATGTTCCGACGATTTCGGGCTTATGGTTTTCGAGAACCTCGTATTTCACCGTCGCTGAGGCGGAAAGACCGTAATAGTCGGTTACAATGAGTTCCGCCGTGTATTTCCCTGTGGGTGCAGCAGCCGCGTTGATTCTTATTTTAGGCGACTCCCTCACGAGCGTGTCGAGGACGGCCGCTTCGGAACCGGTTTCAAAGCCGAGGCTATAGAAGTGCCCGTCAGGCTCGACGATGTCGAACTCCGCCGCCGCGCTCTCGTGTGGCTTGAGCGTGAACTCGGTCGCCGACTTGGCGTTCAGCTGAGGCGCATGATTGGCTCCGGTGGTGACTCTCACGCGCTTGGTGAGCGCGGACTTGTTGCCGGCAAGGTCGCAGGCCTGCGCCGCCACATAGTACTCCGTTTCAAATTCCGTCCCTGAAATCACTCCTCTGAGCGTGCCTCCGACCGGTATGTCCTCGACATAGAACACTCCGAACATGGCATCCTTGACGGAGGTGAAATCGGTCTTGGAATAATAGATGTAGATACTTGTCGGCTTTCCGTCGTCGGCGTCGGACGGGACGGTCACGCTGAAGCTGATGTTGTTCGATTCCGCGCTCGTTTCAAGTCCGGTCGGCGCTGACGGAGCCTTACCGCCGCTGCCGGCAATGGCCTTGTAGGCGTTCACGAGCCCCTTGCCGAGGTAGTAGCCCGGGTTCTGCGAGGAGATGTCGGTCAGATTGTC